>JAUZPB010000086.1 GCA_030706145.1 Bacteroidota bacterium | reverse complement strand
TTTTGGAGTTGCATACGACTTTATCCAGGATGAACCCCAGGGAACACCACTGATTCGAATACTATATATAACGCTTGTTTTTGTCTTAACATATAAGATTACCTTTGAGGAGAAAAAAAATCTTTTTAATTATGTGTACTTTGCCCTTATTTCTTCAATTGTTACAATAAGTTTGCTGAATTTCTATAACACTCAGCTCGAAAAGGATTCACTTAAAACAACTGCATATGAACTAACCAGGACTAATGATGAGTGGCTCCAATATCTGATCAGAGAAGCTTTATTTAATGCCTCTACTAATCAGGAAACTATTAAAGCCCTAAAAGAACAGCAGACTAACTATGAAACTGCGGCTTTTGTTATCTGGAGCCAAAGCTCGCTGCAAAGAGAAGAAATTAGCTCGGCAATTACTTTTCTTGATAAGCAAAAGGCTTTTCTCGGGAGCTTCGGCATTAATCTTGAACCTAAATTTAGGGTCAATCCTTCTGTTTTAACCTATGATGGAGATGAACTTCAGATCTTTGATAATTATAAACCACAGGCCCTAAATGGAAAGTTAGTCTCTGGTATCATTCCTGTCAAGGAAGATGATATTCTCTTGGGGTATGTCGTTGCTACTGTACTATATGACCCAGCTATGATAAGCTCTAGTAGTTTTCCTGGATTTCTTTCTTCAAAAATAAGCAAGCTTAATTCAACTGTAAGCTTTGATAAACTAAAGGTCTTTATTTTTAATGATAACCAGCTAACAAATGTATATGGAGATATCTCTCCGGCTGATTGGCATATTGAGAATATTATTCATGCGGGCTTTTCTGAAAATAATGATGCATGGATTAATCTTAATATTAATAAAGAAAACTATATTACTTACCTGTTCAGGGAAATCGAAAATAATTCAAGTAAAATTGTCGCTGTATCTCTTAAGGAAAAAAGTTTGTCCTGGAGCTTGTATAATTTCTTTAAAGTATTCTTTATTCATAGCATTTTTATTATTGCTTTGTTTTTTGTTATTTATGCAATTCAGCTTAGAAGTAAAAATAGAGAGTTAAGATATACTTTTCGCACACAGTTGCTTACTGCTTTTTTATTTATTTCACTCCTGCCAATGCTCCTTTTGGCCTTTTATAACCGGAGTGTTACAGCTGAAAAAAATAGGGATATTGCTTTCTATAAACTAAAACAAAATGCTGCTGACATTGAAAATTATATTAAAGAACATCTGGCCGATAGTTCTTCTTCTGATATCAGGTTTATTTGTGACAATGCTAGAAGAGATCTGAATATTGAATTTTCTCTTTTTTCAGGTAATAAACTGTACTATAGCACAAAAGAAGAGTTCTTCCTGGCTGGAATCATTCCTTCAATCTTGGATCCCCTTGTTTTTGATAAATTATATAACCAGGGCTATAAAGAGTTTATTGCAGACGAAAAAATTGAGAATTATCCGTTTATTTCTTTCTCTACTAAAGTAAAATTGGGCAATAAAGATTTCGTTTTATCTACGAATGATATGTTTAGTAAAACTCCTCTGCCTATTACAGGTGAAGAGGTGGATATTTTCCTCTTTGGAAGCTATTTCTTTGCTATTATACTTGTTATAATTCTTAGCACAGTTCTGGCAAACAGGATTTCTTCTCCTATAAGAAATCTTACAAAAGCTACTGCCTCTGTTGCCGGAGGTGATCTTAACTTTGAAATTAAAAATAACCAAAAAGGGGAAATAAGAGACCTTATCTCTGGCTTTAATTCAATGATTAAGGAATTAAAAAGGAGTCAGGCCGAACTTGCTGAAATGGAACGTGAAATAGCCTGGAAGGAAATGGCTAGACAAGTCGCTCACGAAATTAAAAACCCGCTTACTCCAATGAAACTTGCCGTTCAGCAGCTTATTATTGCATATAAGGATAAGTCGCCTAAGCTCGATATGATATTCGAAAAGGTATCTCAGACAATAATAAGTCAGGTTGAAACACTGAACAACATTGCCTCGGAATTCTCTACCTTTGCCCGAATGCCAAAACTAAAGGTAGAAGACTTAGAGTTAAATGGTATCGTTGATGATGCTTGTAACTTATTCATTGAAGAGAACATAAAGATAACTATTCATAGAGATTCTGAAAATTACAGGATTGAGGCAGATAGAGATCAGCTAAAAAGAACAATTATTAACCTGATTAGAAACTCAATTCAGGCCTCGGCTAGCCGTATTAATATTGATATTTATCAATCTGCTAATAAGGTCTTCCTCGAATTCTTGGATAACGGTAAAGGAATTCCAAAAGAACACAGAGACAAGGTCTTTCAGGAAAACTTTACTACTAAAGAAAAGGGTATGGGATTGGGGCTGAAACTTGCCAAAAAGTTTATGGAAAGTATTAAAGGCAATATTTCTATAGTTGATTCTTCTCCTGAAGGAACTAAAATATTGTTGGGATTTCCCCTGAAGCAAATTATTTAGCCTATAGAAAATTATCTCAAATGCAGCAAATAGAACAAAACAATACTTCTCATCATGAAAACTTTATTAATGCCGGCTTTTTCCGCAGGACATTTGCCTTTTTTCTTGACCATTTAATTGTCCTTTGTCTTATTATCCCGATATTTATTAAATTTATAAATAAATTATCAGATCCTATAGATTTTGCTATCAATATCACAAAGATGAAATTTGGAGCAATTTTCACAATATTTTTTTTATTTTTTGAATTATATTTTGCTATATTTGAATGGTTGTGGAATGGAAAGACTCCCGGAAAATGGTTCTGCGGAATAATGACCATAAAGGATAATGGTGAAAATATTGGCTTTTTCCTCTCCATAATTAGAAATTTACTTAGGTGTACGTATTTTGTTCCTCCGATCTTTGTGATTCCGGATATCATTAGCCTTATGATTTCTCCTTATAATAAGAGAATAGGCGACTATATAGCCGGTACTAGGGTTATCCGAAGTGATTCTTTAGAAAAAAAAGAGGACCAGCATTTTTCAAGTGCTGAAAGCTTTCCTGAAATAAAAGATAAATAAGTTTTTTTTTAGATCTATTTTTCAATTTGATCTGTTTTCTTGCAGATCACTTTTGAATGTGTATACCTCTGTTGATATGTCAGTAAATCTATTTTATACTAAGAGTAACATTATGGAAATTCCTAAAAGATTTCCTGTAAGGGTAATCTGTTAGTTAATTTTATGCAGGAGAAAAAATGAAAAGCACCGTTATTCAAATCAGGGATATCGAAAGGATTGAAAAAGAATTAAATGTAAATAAGGTAGGCCTTTTAGGTTTATTTGATAAAAATGAAAACCTCTCTCAGACCGTTCTTCCTTTCCTTTATGCAAATAAAAACATCTATATTTTCTTTGAAAGTGACGATGAGCTCTTTGTGAGCATTGTCTTCGATGCTCCTGTTAAGTTTACTGTCCTTAGATCAGAGATTATGAAAAAAAATTCATCTACCGAGACTCAGTCTTTGTTTAAGTATTTACAGATTACTTTTAATGGAAATATAAAACTGGAAGATGACAGAAAAATAATTGATGAATTATATAAAGAATACCTGCAAAGATTCAATTTTAATAGCTCTAAGCTTAACGATGGGTATCTTGATACTCTTAGAGTAGTATATCTTGATACAGAGGAAATTGATGCTACTGAAGTTACAGGGGCATAAAATAAAGACTATAAGGGATATTATTTTTTTTGCCGCAGAGATAAAGTATTATCGCTTTCATTGAAAAGTAGAATTATTCTTTCCTCAGGATTAAAGAATTTGTTATCCTATAATTTTCGATTCATTTGGCTATAAAAGTTCCAATGACTCCTTTATCGCTGGAATGTGCTTCTTTATAAATACTTACCATAAAATAACTAACACGCTTTTTTTCTGGAACTTTTGGATTCTAAAGACTCCAAGTATTCATTTTATAAAATAGGATGAATTTTTAATAAAAGAATTATAAATTAAGGCTTCATTTTTAATTTATTCTGTTATCTTCCATATTTGGAGAGTGTCAATGTTAAATTATGTCTGGTTAGCCTTAATCGTTTTAGGAATTGGCGTTGCCCTTAGTACCGACCTTGTAGAAAAGAGCAATAATAAATATCAGAACAACACTCCTATACCTGCTGTTGTCAGATTTTCGCAGCCTTTTAAGAATGATTCATCAAAGAGTTATGACGTAAAATTAGTACTTAAGAAGAATACTTTTCTAAAATATTATAACGAAAATGTATCTGGCGATGTTGTTCAGCCTGCCAAACTTTCATATGATAAAAAGAAAAATATTACGAACCTCTTTATGAAAGTTTCTGATAATTCTCCAAAAATCTGGAAGCAGATGGCAAAAGTCTCAGGGAAAGAAGATGACTTAAGTGGCAAAGTTACTATAAAAGACCTAAAAGGTGACTCAACTGCAAGCGCAGCAATTGTGTTTGAAGAAATATCCTTTGCTAAAATGAGAGATGTTACTTCTTCTGCTCTTGATTATGCTGGTAAAGCAGTAAATATTGCCCTGGAATTAATTGGAATAATGGCCCTTTGGCTCGGAATTATGAAAATTGCAGATGAAGCTGGCCTTATCAAAATTATTGCAAAAGCATTAAAACCTGTCACTAAATTCCTTTTCCCTGATGTCCCTTCAGACCACCCTGCAATGGGATCTATGATTATGAACATTTCAGCTAATATGCTAGGGCTTTCTAATGCTGCTACTCCATTTGGACTTAAGGCTATGGAAGAATTAGATAAACTGAATCCTGAAAAGGGTACTGCAACTAACGCCATGTGTACTTTCCTTGCTATTAATACAGCAGGACTGACATTTATTCCTGCTACAGCAATTGCTATTCGTGCTGCCTCTGGAAGTGCTGATCCGGCTATAATTATAGGTACTTCTGTCTTTGGCGCTCTATGTGCTACAATAGTTGGTGTTACTTCTGCTAAAATCATGGAAAGGTTTACTGCAACTAAATCATCTCAGGCTTCTATATCAGATAAACCAAGTTCAAAAGGCATATGGATTTTCTTGGCTATTGTTGCTCTAATTGCAATTGCTCTTACTGCAGGCCTTGGAAAGATTATTGGATCAATATTTAGTTTTGTTAGCCCTACTTTATTCAAAGATATTATTCAGATTATTTCAGTTCTTGCTATTCCTTTTCTGATCTTTTCTTTTATTACATATGGCTTGTTCAAAAAAGTAAAAGTGTATGAGAAATTCGTTGAAGGTGCAAAGGAAGGTTTTAATGTAGCTGTCAGAATTATTCCTTTTCTCGTTGGTATGCTCGTTGCAATCGGAATCTTTAGGGCCGGCGGCGCAATGGATTTTCTCATTATGATAATCCGTCCAGTTACTGATTTAGTTGGTATGCCTGCTGAAGCACTTCCTATGGCTCTAATGAGACCACTCTCTGGAAGTGGCTCTCTTGGAATTATGGCCGAAACTATTGCAGTTCATGGACCTGATTCTTTGATCGGTATTTTAGTTTCTACCTTCTATGGAAGCTCCGAGACTACTTTTTATGTACTGGCTGTTTATTTTGGCTCTGTAAGTATTGTTAGAACAAGGCACGCTCTTGCTGCTGGTTTACTTGCCGATACGGCAGGAGCTTTGGGAGCACTGTTCATTGTTAAATTATTATTTGGATAATTATTATGAAAGTATTTTTTACACGTACCTTACCCGGAAATGCAGTAGATCTGCTCATTGATAAAGGCTTTGATGTTACTGTTTTTGGAAAAGATCGTCAGATTTCAAAATCTGAACTTATTAAATATGCAAAGGATGCCGATGGCATTGTTTCTCTTCTTTCCGATAAGATTGATAAGGAAATTTTGTCTAAACTCGATAACTGCAAGATTATTGCAAACTATGCAGTAGGTTATAACAATATTGATATTCAAGCTGCAAATGAAAAAAATATTGTTGTAACTAATACACCTGACATTCTTACTGATGCAACTGCCGATATTGCTATGGCTCTTGTGCTTGCTTGCTCAAGAAATATTGTTGAAGGTGATAAGCTTGTAAGAGATAATAAGTTTACAGGCTGGAAACCCTCTCTTTTCCTTGGCGTTGAACTAAAAGGAAAGACTTTCGGAATTATTGGAGCTGGAAGAATTGGTTATGCCACTGCCCAAAGAGCAAAAGCCTTTGGCACTAAAATAGTCTATTTCAACCGCTCAAGAAACGAAAAACTTGAAAAGGAACTTGGCGCAAAAAAAGTATCTCTTTCAACTTTAATGAAAACCTCCGATATTGTTTCAGTTCATCTGCCTCTTACTAAGGATACTTTTCAGATTGTTAATAAAGATATGTTGCAATTGCTGAAAAACACAGCTATTGTCATTAATACTGCACGCGGTGAAGTAATTGACGAAAAAGAACTGATAAAAATGCTTAAGTCCAAAAGAATATTTTCTGCGGGATTTGATGTATATGAAAATGAACCTTCAATTAATAAAGATCTTCTAAAACTGAAAAATGTCGTTCTTCTTCCTCACCTTGGAAGTGCAACTAAGGAGGCTAGAGAGAATATGGCTCTTCTTTGCGCAAAGAATGTTGTTAATGTCCTTAATGGTAAAAAGGCCCTCACACCAGTAAAATAGTTAGTTTTTTTCCTGTCCAGCCTGCTGACTTTCCAGGCTGGACAATAGATCGAATAATATTGTGAAAATTTCCTTTATTGACTATCTTGTATTATTAAAAAACTATTTATCCATCAATAAACATGTAAAATGAGAATAGGCATACCGAAAGAGATTACTCTGGAAGAAAAGAGAGTCGCCATTGCACCGGCAGGGGTAGATGCTCTCGTTAAATCTGGCCATACAGTCTTTGTTGAAAGCTGTGCAGGAGCAGGAAGTAATTTTACAGACGAAGAATACAGAAGGGTTGGTGCTCATCTAGTCTATAGTGCTGAAGAAGTCTTCAACCGGGCTGAAATGATTACAAAAATAGCTCCGCTAACTGAATCAGAAGCATCTATGCTACAGGAGGAGCAGATCCTCTTCGCTTTCTTGCATCTTGCAATTGGAAATAAAAAAACAATAGAACATCTGATTGCAAAGAAAATTACAGCCATCGGCTTTGAACTCATTGAGCGTGATGATGACTTACCCGTCCTAAGGGCAATGAGTGAAATTGCTGGTCAGCTTTCTATTCAGGTAGGTGAGCGCTATCTCGAAAGTAAACTCGGCGTAAGCCGTGGTGTTCTTATGGGAGGTATTACAGGCGTTGCTCCAGCTGCTATTGTCATTATTGGTGCAGGTGTAGTTGGAACAAATGCTGCAAGAGCCGCTATTGGCCGCGGCGCTCAGGTTATCGTACTGGATAAGGACCTTAAAAGATTAAAGAAAATTGACGACCTGTTCCAGAAAAGGGTTACTACAGTTGTTGCTAATCCCTACACTATTTCAAGAGGCGTAAAATTTGCCGATATTCTTGTCGGTGCTGTTTTGATGAAAGGTGAAAAAATACCACACGTTGTTAGTGAAGAAATGGTCAAAACAATGAAACGTGGAGCTGTTATTGTTGACGTCGCCATTGATCAGGGCGGCTGTGTTGAAACTTCACATCCTACTTCTATTTCTGACCCTGTCTTTATTAAACACGACGTAATTCATTTCTGTGTACCTAATATGCCCGCTTTGGTCTCCAGAACTGCTAGTTATGGCTTGACTAATGCCTCTATGGATTACATCATTAATATTGCTAATAATGGCGTCTCTAATGCTTTACTTGGAGATGAGGGGCTGGCAAAAGGCGTTTGTACTTATAATGGCTTTTGCTCTAATGAGATCCTTGCTGAAACCTTTAACCTTGAATATAGAAGGTTACGTATCTTTTCAACAAATTAAGGAATTTTATGATTTTCGAAGGAATCCGAGAAAATAACCTTAGAACTACAAATTGGTTGAAAAACTATAACTCAAAAGTCGTTACATCAGATGAGGCAGCAAAAGTAATTAATTCTGGCGATAACATCGTCGTCCAGCCTGGCTGTGCTGTCCCAATGGAATTGGTAAGAGCTATGGTTAGGCGTAAGGATGAGTTGCATGATATTAAGCTTTATCACATTTTAACTGTTGGAGCTGTACCTTATCTCCAACCTGGTATGGAGGAGCATTTTAGACATGTTGCCTTCTTTATTGGTGGAAATGCCAGACAGGCTGTTAACGAAGGAAGAGCCGATTTTATGCCGATCTTTCTTTCAGAGGTACCTTTGCTCTTTAAAAGAGATGTTATTAAACCAGACGTTGCCTTAATTAATGTATCTCCTCCTGATGAACATGGCTTCTGCAGCTATGGCGTTGATGTTGGAACTATAAAGACTCCTGCTGAAAAATCAAAGACTATTATTGCGCAAATAAATAAAAATCAGCCAAGAGCTCTTGGTGATTGCTTCATTCATATCAATAAAATTAATTATATTGTCGAATATGATGAGCCTTTGCAGGAACTTCCTCAGGTCGATCCTGATGTAACCGAGGAAACTAAAGCTATTTTTAATAAGATTGGTGAAAATATTGCTGATCTTATTGAAGATGGCTCAACTCTGCAAATGGGAATTGGAGCTATCCCTGATTCAGTCCTAAAATTCCTGAAAAATAAGAAAGATCTCGGAATCCATACAGAAATGTTTTCCGATGGTATGATCGAACTTGTTGAAGAGGGAATTGTAAATAATGAAAAGAAAACTCTTCACCCTGGTAAAATTGTAGCTGGATTTGTCTTGGGTACTCAAAAAAGCTTTAGTTTTATTGATAATAACCCTATTGCTGAATTTCATCCGCAGGAATATGTAAATGACCCTTTCGTTATAGCCAAAAATATTAAAATGGTCGCAATCAATTCGGCTATTGAAGTTGATATTACTGGACAGGTTTGCGCTGATTCCATCGGTACCAGGCTTTTCTCAGGTTTTGGCGGTCAGGTCGATTTTATGCGCGGAGCTTCACGCTCTGAAGGAGGAAAACCAATAATTGCTTTGCCTTCAACAACTAAGGATTATAAGATTTCGAGAATCGTTCCGACATTGAAACCTGGCGCTGGTGTTGTTACTTCGCGCGGCGATGTTCATTATGTGGTTACTGAATATGGAGTAGCACACTTATATGGAAAATCTATTAGAGAAAGGATCAAAGCTTTAATTAATATTACACATCCTAATTTCAGAGAGGATTTGTGCCGTTTTGCTAAAGATACTTATAAAATATAGTTTATGGTTGCAGTAATTGGCGATATTCACGGTTGCTTCTACACTTTCGAAGCTCTTTATTTGAAAACTCTTGTCAAATATCCGGGTATTGAAATCTATTGTGTAGGTGATCTTATTGACAGAGGTAAAAATAGCTATGAGGTAGTGAAATTTTTTATTGATAATAAAGTAAAATTTACTCCGGGCAATCATGACTTTATGTTTTACTCCTTTATTAAAGAACCTGATAGCATTTTTGCACGTTCATGGGTCTTTAACGGAAATGAAGCAACCCTTCACTCATATTTGAAGCATTATGAGGCGGTCTCTGAACATATTGAGTTTTTGAGAGCAGCACCACTTTATTTTAACCTTGATGATTGCTTCATTTCACATGCAGGTGTCTCTGAAAGATACAAAAGAGTTTTACCCACAAATTTAAGAGATAACCTGGATTTCTTGGATAATTTGATAAATTCCGAGTATGAAAGCGAATATGGAGTTCTTTGGACTAGGGAAAGACTGTTAAACCTTGGAAAAATTCAAATAGTTGGCCATACGAAACAAGAAAAAGTAAGAGTTGACAATAAAGCAAATGCTGCTTATATTGACACAGGTGCTTGCGCAGGTAATAGATTAAGCTCTGTTATCGTGCATAAAAACGAAATTGTCGATATTATTGAAGAAATTACTCACCAGGAAGACTTATAACTAGAATTTTTACCATTCAAGTAGATTTTGCATTTTTTTTGACTAAGTTACAGGTACAAAAAAACCCGTAATTGCAGTTGATTGTTTGCAGAAAATTGGTTTTCTTAACTCTGCATTTTTTTAATTTTTAATTAATTGTGATTTAATTCTTAGAGTTGTTGAAAATAAACTAAAAAATAAATAATTTTTCACTCAACAAACAAGGAGAATCATAGCGAAACATATCTACTTTATTGAAAACATCGTCAAGGTAGAACAATAAAAACTCAGGTTCAAAAAATTTTGCGTGAGAGCTTTAGGCTCTTATTATTTACAGTATTAACAGCTTATTGTTTACTGTCTATAGGTTTTGCTACTCGAGGTTCGGTTGCCAATGATCCATTGCTGGATGGAGCTTCTTTTCAGTTCCTGTGCTCTATCAGTAATGCAGCAAATTCTAAAATACCTCCGTTAGAGCACTCCAATTCAAGACCGGAAAAACTTCAAGATAACTCTTTAAGTTCAGGGATAGCTACGTCTTTGAGTGATTCGGCTAAAACTAACGCCGATTCCTTAAAACTAATAAAAGATAAAAAAGTTCAGCAGAAAGCTGACTCTTTGATGTATAGGAATATTGGCCTTTCTGATACGACTAAAAAAGCTAAAAATGATTCTGTAAAAGTTTTGACATGGCGCGATTCTCTGGCTGCAAAATCAAAAGACTCAACTGCTAGAATTGAAAACTTTCATTATAAAAGACACGACCAGCCAAACGTTGAATTTAATCCAAAGAAACGTTCAAAATTCTTTGCTTATCCTTCTTCTTCTGTACTTAATCGTACGGTTGAACTGGATTCAAGCGGCAATTTCGTCCTTATTAAAGAAAGAATAGGAAATGAACCCTATAAGATCCTTCTTCAGGTTCCAATTGATGAATATATAAAGTTAAAACTTGCAGCCCATAACAGAGACCTTTGGGAAGAAATGGCTTATAAATATGAGCTTAAGGATAAGACAAAGGATATTGGTGCTTTAATTACTGATATTACAAATATTGATATCCCTCTTCCAAGTGTAGGCTTCCTGAGCATCTTTGGTAAAAGAGGCATAAATATCAAAATAAATGGTGCTGTTGATATTCATGGCGCATGGCGAAACGAAACAACTGAAGGTGTTACGGCTTCTTTACTCGGTAATTCAAGAAATGAACCTGACTTCAGGCAAACTGTACAGATTAATGTTCAGGGAACGATTGGTGATAAGTTAAAGATTGGCGCCGACTGGAATACTGAGAGAACTTTTGAGTATGAGAACCAGCTTAAACTTACCTATACTGGCTATGAAGATGAAATCGTTCAGAAGGTTGAAGCAGGTAACGTTTCACTTCAGACTTCTCCTTTAGTTGGTGGTAGTGAAGCCCTCTTTGGTGTTAAGGCTAATTTTCAACTCGGCCCTTTAAGCCTTACTACTCTTGCTTCTCAGAAAAAAGGTGAAATTAAAGAAGTTTCAATCTCCGGCGGTACAACTACTCAGGAATTCCAGAAACGTGTATACGACTATTCGACTAATCACTATTTTATTGATGATGCATATGCTGATACATCTGCAAAGGGATTGTTTAATTCTTTTTATGGTGATCCTAACCATCCATATGATCCAAATTACTATGTCTGGGAAATCGAAGTATGGAAATCTGTCATAGGGCCAAGACAGCTTGGTGTTGAAAGGCAGGCTAACGCATTCTTCGACCTTAAGTTTAGTGATCAAGACGATTATAAAGCAAAAAGAGATACCACAATTCAGTCTGTTCAAGGAACAGTTGAAACGGGAAGATTTATTCTGCTTACTCCCGGTACTGATTACGAATTACATAAAGAAACAGGTTTTATTACATTTAAGACTCAGATTCAGGACCAGGATGTAATTGCCGTATCATATAAACTAATTGATCCAAATAGTCCCTCTGGTAAAACACAGTATAGAATAAAAGGGGACTTTCTGGCTGGTTCTACAGATACTTCTTCAACAAAAAGATTAGTCTTAAAGCTGATTAAACCGAAAAATCTTCAGCCCTCTGACAAAGCATGGAACTACCAGCTAAAGAATATTTATGCAATTGGTGGTAGGCAAATTAATCAGGATGGCTTCTCTCTAGATATTGTTTATCAGACCCCGGGGCAAGAACCTCAAAATGCAGTTGTTACTTCAAAAGGCTCGGTTCAGTATTTACAGGCATTTGGACTAGATAAGGTAGGAGCACAAAATACTGGAACTCCCGATGGTAATTTTGACTTTATTCCAGGGACTACCATAATTCCTGAAACTGGTGAAATAGTATTCCCTATGCTTAGACCATTTGGAAATGATCTTCCAAGTTCATTGCCTGATACATTAAAATATAATTCTGTTTATGAAAATACTGTTACACAGGCTAAACTTCAGGGTAATAAAGACAGATTTATCATAAAGGGTAAATATTCTGCTGCTTCTTCTAGTGTTTTTAACCTTCCTATGGTTGGTATTGTTGAGAACTCAGTCAAGGTTAGGTTAAATGGCGCTGAACTTACACCAAATGTTGACTATGTTGTTGATTATAATATTGGGCAGGTAACAATCAGAAATTCATCTGCACTCGTTCCCGGAGCTGATCTTAAGATTACCTATGAGCAAAATGACATTTTCCAGCTTGCTTCTAAAACTCTTTTGGGAGCAAGAGGTGAGTTTAATTTCTCCAAAAAAACTACACTCGGCTTTTCTGCCCTTAACCTAAATCAGCAAACTCTGACTGATAAGGTACGAATTGGCGAAGAACCATTGAACAACTCTATTTATGGAATTGACTTTGGTACATCTTTGGATTTGCCATTTCTGACAAAAGGTTTAGATAAGCTCATTTCTACACGTGAAATGTCTTCTCTTTCTGTAAAAGGTGAATTTGCCTACATTAATCCGGATCCTAATACTAAGAAGAGCCCAATTGCTAGCGATGGCGGCCGAAGTATTGCCTACATTGATGACTTTGAAGGTTCGAAAAAGACAATTCCTGTTGGCCTGGGATATACACAGTGGCATGACCTTAGTATTCCAACGAAAATGGATTTTTCTTATACTGGAAACTATGCTGATGAGATAATGAAATATAAGGCAAAAGCTTGGTGGTATAACATTACACCTTCAGATGTCGATGTACTAAATATCTGGCCTACAAAACAGGTCTCCAAGAACGATAGGCAAGTAACTGTTCTTGATTTTGTTTTTGACCCCGCTCTTGCTGGTATGTATAACTATGATCATACTAATGGCAATATTGCTGTTGGACCTAACAATAAAAATTGGGGCGGAATGATGAAGGTGCTTTCATCTACTGCAAATAACCTTGTCGATGAAAACATGGAGTTTATTGAATTTTGGATGCAGCTTGATCCGGACGATCCCAACAATGCAAATATTACTGAAAAGGATTCACTCTTTATTGACCTTGGTAAAATAAGCGAAGATGTTATTCCAAATAACAAACTGGATACCGAAGATAAAAATGGAAATTCACTTCTTGATAATGGTGAGGACATTGGTATTGATTATATGACCAATGATCAGGAGCGCGCTTATGCGGCAGAAAAAGGCTTCAGATCCAGTAATGAGAATGATCCGGCAGGCGATGATTTTGCTTATTCTCCTGGTTCAAACCCAAAAGATCCAAATTCATTTCTCCATATTAATGGAACTCAGGGTAATGGAGCGTCTATTGAAGCTGGTAAGCTTCCGGATTCTGAGGACTTAAAAAACCAGTATTCACTCGAAACGACTAATAGTTATTTCAGATATTCTGTTTCTCTTGACACACTTGTAAATAGCGGGAAAGATAAGAATCCATACATTGTGGGTGGTGGAAATACAAACCATCACTGGCACCAGTTTAGAATTCCTTTGAAGGATTTTAAAGATAAAGAAGGTTCACCTAGCTTATCAGTTGTAGAATATATCCGCCTGTGGATTAATGGGGTTTCTCATAGAGTACACGTCCGTTTGGCTGATTTTAACCTTGTCGGTAGCCAGTGGCAAAAAGTAGCTGCTTCTAATACCTCCGATACGGAAATGGATCCTACTCTTGAACTATCTGTAATTAGTGTTGATGAAAATTCACCTGAATATTATAGCCCTAGCGGAGTTTCCAAAGAACAGGATAAAAGTAAAGTTGATGAGCAGGTATATCGTAACGAGCAGTCTTTGAACCTTATTCTTAAAAACCTTCCTGGTCAAGCCGAAAGAAAGGTCGTGAAATTTGTCCGTGCTATCGATCTTTTTAATTACTCCGAAATGAAGATGTTTGTCCATGGTGACAAAGATCCTGCTCCTAATAATTTATCCTATAATGGAGACCAAAAAACTTTTAATGCAGAGGTTTATTTTAGATTCGGTTCTGATACTTCAAATTATTACGAGTTTAGTCAGCCTGTAAAACCCGATTGGCAGGAAATCAGTATACCATTTAGCGCAATTACAGCTCTTAAGCAAGCAAGAGAGCAATATAGAAAAGAGAATCCAAAGGATACTTCTCTTGTCTTTTCTCAGTTAATTCAAGGTACTGATGGAAACTATTATAGAATAAAAGGTAATCCAGCCCTTACTAATGTATCTTTCTTTTTGCTTGGGGTTAAAAATCTAAAACCAGCAAGTGCTGATGCTATGACAAATGCACTATCTGGAAAGGTTTGGTTCGATGAACTTCGTGTAATTGGTGCTGATAATCATTCCGGCTGGGCTTATAGTACTTCCGCTACATTTAAAATTGCGGATCTTGCTAATGTTAGTTTTAACATGAGCCAGACAGATCCTTACTTCCATAAGCTTTCCGACCGCTTCGGCTCGAGAATGGATTCAAAGAACTGGGGTTTGAATTTGGATGTGGATGTTATAAAACTTATGCCTTTTAATATGCCAGGTAGTAAATTAAGAGTCAATTATCAGAGAAATGAACAAATTTCAAAACCTTTATATAAGCCTGGTACTGATATCAGAGTCGATAGCGCTGCGGCCCAGCTTGGAAGAACACTTGCTAGTGATGGGAGATCTGCCTCAGAGGTCAAAGCTGCTACCGATAGATTGATTTCTGAATCGTATACTTTAAGCAGTTCTGAAACTTGGTCATTATCGAATATCGAACTTAAGATTCCGACTAGCCTATGGCTGATACAAGAAACAATTAACAACTTAAGATTCAGCTTCAGCTTTAATAAAACTAACGGGCGAAATCCGACTACAGTAAAAAGTAATAGTTGGGTCTGGAACTTTGGTGCAAACTATTCTCTCAATTTTGGACAAAATAATTATTTCTATATGGCCGATATACCTGTCTTTGGTACTATTTTGCAGTTCTTCTCAGATTATAGGAATGCAAAGTTCTACTATTCCCCTCAGAATCTGAGTATGAATATGACAGCTACCAGAAATTATTCTTATATGCTGGCAAGAGTTGAAAATGTTGCTGCAAACGTAGCCAGAGATTTCAGAGCGACAAGAAATGGAACTTTTAACTGGAAACTAACTGAAGGTGGTTTGCTTAACCTTGGAATTAGCTATAATGTCGATATTTCTTCTTCATTGGCTTATCTGCTGACTCTTAATAACCAGGAGCGCCGCGATAAGGATATTTGGAGTGATATTTTTGGCGGACAATTCTTTGGACGGGATTATCAGTATCAACAGACTTTTAGCTTAACTGCTAATCCTAAGGTCCCAAGTATTTGGAATTTGAATAATTATTTCAGTATAAATACAGGTTATGCTTCTAGCTACAGCTGGCAGAATAATTTCCAGCAGCCTGCCCAGGGAAGAAGCGCAGGATATTCAAATAAGATAAATTTTGGACTTAGAGTAAAACTAAAGCAGTTGTTCGAACCTCTCTTTAAAGAATCTAAAGAAGATGAAGGTGCTAATAAGCAGTCTTCAGGTCAGATGCCTTCTCGTGGAAGAGGTAATAGGTCAAGAGAAAGGGAAAATGAGGATATTCAGCAGCAAAATCCGCAGCAACAGCAGCAGCAACCACAACAGAATCCTCAGAATCAGAATGCGCAGCAGCCTCCACAGCAACAGCAACAACCGCCGGTGGGACAGCAGAATCTGGCAAAACGTGATTCATTGACAGCTACAGATTCGACAAATGCTGTTGCTTTTTCTAGCGACTCTACGCTGACTAAATCGCGTGGTATCAAGCTTAAAGCAATTTGGAGCACAACTAAGAATGCTCTTAAGTATATCCTTTTTGACTATGAAAATGTAACATTTAATTTCTCTCAGGATAATACACTTCAGAAAAATGGTATTAGAGGCGAAGGTACTGGATTTAGCAACTTCTGGGGATTTAAGAAAAATTATAATAACGGCCCTAGCAGGCTCTTTATGCTTGGCTTAAGTGGTGATGTTGGACCTCGTGCTTACTTGCCAGATACTACTGGTTTAGGCACAAAGTTAGGCCTTAGTGATAACTTCTCTCAAAGAAATAATATTGATTTTGGTACTTCAAAACCTCTTTGGGAAGGCGCTCAGCTTGATATTAAATGGAAAGTTGGCTGGTCAATGAATAGTAATACTACTTTCTTTACCGATCAGTTTGGCAATATTTCCAATATGAAATCGACTGGAACAGGAAGTATTACGAGATCTTTTATTGCTTTGCCCCCTGTATTTTTCCTTAGTTTCTTAAGTGGTGGCATTAAGAAAGTTAATGAACTTTATATGAATCAGGGAATGTCTCTTTCTGATGCTTTTACTCAAGGCTTTGAGACAATGCCTATATTGTCAAAAATACCAGGACTTAAGCAGTTTGCTAATTATATCCCAAGACCTAACTGGAATCTTAACTGGGATGGACTGGAAAAATTCTCTGTCTTTAAGTCCTTTACAAAGAGAGTTTCACTTAACCATGCCTATTCATCTGAATACTCTGAAGGCTGGACTATTTCAGCTGATGGAACAAAAGCTACGCAGTCCCAAAAGGTTAACTATGGCTTCCAGCCTCTGGCAGGCCTAACCATGACATTCAACTCTTTGTGGAATGGAAATATGACTGGCAATGTGAAGTATTCTACAAAAACCAATTATGATATGGGCGTTACTACAAAGAATATTACAGAATCATTCTCCCGTGATATTGGTATTACATTTAGTTACTCAAAGACTGGATTTGATTTCCCTCTGTTTGGCGTCAATTTGAAGAACGATATTGAAATTTCTTTCTCTTATACGAACAGTAAGTCATCAGTCGTTATCTATAACATGGACCAGTTTACAGAAGCTGGTACCCCTCAGGATGGAACGGTTAGAACTACTATGGAACCAAGGCTTAAATACGTCATAAGTAGCCGCGTTACTGCTTCCATTTATTATAAACGCTCCTCGGTTCAGCCAGAAGGTGCCGCTAGAATTACACCGACTACTACAAATGAAGCTGGTCTGGATGTACATGTGGCTATTCAATAAAACTGATTTTAACTTGAAGCTTTTTAAGGTATAGGCAGTATATGCTGCCTATACCCATAGTTTTGTTTTCGGAACTTTTAATTGTTTTAATACTTTATAACTTTATTATTAAATAAGGATTGATGATGAAGAAAAGAATTTTGTGGGTGGATGATGAAATCGAGCTTCTGCGTTCACATATCTTTTTTCTTACCGAAAAGGGTTATGAAGTAGAGACCGTAACAAATGGTGAAGATGCTGTTTCTGAAGTAAAAGACAAATCTTTCGATCTTATATTCCTTGATGAAATGATGGCTGGTCTGGGTGGATTGCAAACCCTGGCCGAAATTAAGGAAATAAATCCAAATATACCTGTCGTAATGATTACCAAAAGTGAAGAGGAAACCCTAATGCACGATGCTATTGGGGGGAAAATTACTGACTACCTGATTAAACCTGTCCACCCAAGTCAGGTACTTCTGGTCTGTAAAAAAGTCCTTGAGGCAAAACAGATCTCTGGTGAATATGTTGCAAAAGATTATCTACTGGATTTTAATGAGATTTCCAGAACTGTGATGTCTGGCCCTGATTGGGAAGAATGGATTGATATCTATCTGAAACTTGTTAACTGGGAGCTTGAACTTGATGCCCATCCGGAAGTTGGTCTAAGACAGACTCTGACAGACCAAAAAAAGGAATGCAACCAGGAATTTAGCCGGTTTATTGAAAAAAATTATCTCAAATGGATCAATGCTAAAAGCTCATTTGATGTCCCCCCATTTTCTCCCTCAATTACAAATGATTATGTCCTCTGTCACCTTGAAGAGG
>JAUZPB010000085.1 GCA_030706145.1 Bacteroidota bacterium | reverse complement strand
TTCGTGTATCAGCATCTGAAGCATGAGAGGAAAGAGAGTAATTCCAGGCCTTAAAGGCGCTCATTTCATATGGGAAAAATACTGTGGAAAAATAATTGATCTTTTTATGACCTGTACTTTCCCATCCGGCAAATGTAAATATTGAAACTAGTGCAATTATAAAAACAAACGTAAATCTTTTCTTCATAGCTGCCTGTCTTAGTAGAGTATTAATATTATTTGTTAATTTGGAAGGTCTTTACTTTCCAGTAAGCTAGAATAACTCTCTATTCTATCCTTCGGAATTCTGTCCTTCAGACTATAGTTTATAATAGAAAATAACTATTCTTTTATGTAGGGAAATTATTAACAGTCCGCAATTTCCCCTCGATAAATTATGAAAAGAATATACAAATGTAAACATTGCAAAATGCGATGCTTTAAGCCTTGTGTTACTTTAAGCCTGACTTTACCCTTAAATGCTTATTCCGGCATTTAAATTGAATTTTTTTGCTTCTTTTAACTAATATTATTTCCACTAATGATCGATAATAAACAAGCAAACGTTAATTTTATTGATTTTTAATAAAAGCTATATAACAAGTAAATCTATTCTGTTTATTATTGGGGATTTCATGAGAAATTATTTACTCATACTTTTTTTAATTCTAAGTGTCCAGGCTTGCAAAAAGGCAGATAACGTCGTAGCGCCAGAGGACTCACAATATGGTACCATCTCTGGAAAGATCGCTGAGGCCCTTGGAGGCGGCTCTGTTTCTAAAGTAAATATTAAAACTGTTCCCTCAACAAGCTCAGTTACAAGTGATAGCCTTGGAAATTATCGCTTGCAAAATGTTACACCAGGTGAGTATACCATCTATGCTGCAAAAGCAGGTTACGATTCAGCTAACATAAAAGTTAAGGTAATTGCCGGAAGTCTTACTACAGGCGATATATTTATAGTTAAAACTGACCCTATGAATAACCCGCTTGCAGGTATAATTACGGGAAAAGTCCTTAATCTGGAGAATAACCAGCCAATACTAAATGCGATCATTAGTACTACTCCTTCTACAAGTAATATTACAACCGATCAGGAGGGGAGCTTTTTAATTAGAAACGTAACTCCCGGACAATATACAATTACAGCCATAAAACAAGGCTTCGATACTGCGATTACTAAAATAACAGTTGTTAAAGCGCAGACTTCAACTGCTAACCTGGTTTTGGCTCCTAAGGACACTTCAAGCTCAGTGCTCTATGGCAGCATTCAGGGGATGATTTCAGATGCTATGACTTCAGGTGGTGTTCAAGGCGTTACTATTATTACAGATCCTTCTACTAGCTCGGTTTTAACTGATAACAACGGAAAGTATTCTTTAACAAACATTTCTCCAGGTAAATATAAACTGACTGCATCAAAGACCGGTTATACTTCCACCATAATAAACATTACTGTTTTGGCAGGTAAAGTAACGACTGCTAACTTTGAACTTCTTATGACTACAGGCAAAATAAAGGGAAAGGTAACTGATTCAGATTCAGGGCTGCCCCTTGCTGGAGTCAATATAAAAACCACTCCGGGGACTAATACTGTTACTACTAACGCAAACGGAGATTTTGAGATCTCACAGGTAACTGCGGGGACTTATACTATTACAGCTGAAAAAAGCGGGTATACTACAACTACAGTAAGTATTACTGTCAAGGCGGGAATTATATCAAATGCCGATATGGTTATGAAAATGTAATTAAATAAAAATCCCCTCAAATATCTCTTTAGTAGATAGGTGAGGGGATATGTTCAATTCTCTTTTAAGCTGTTATATCTTAATCTCCAATTGATTCTAACTGAAGTTTTTCACTACTCTGCAGAATCCTTTCAAGATCCAAAAGAATGAGCAATTTGTCTTCAAGTCTTGCAATTGATGTTATATAATCTGCATTCATTCCTGATGCTATAGCAGGAGGTGCTTCGGTGATATTTCTTGGAATTCGTAGTACTTCACTTACACTATCTACAATAAAACCAATTGTTTTTCCATTAAGGTCAACTACTATTATCCTGGTATCTCTTGAATGCTCAAGCCTTGGCAAACCGAGCTTTATTCTAAGGCTTATTACCGGAATAACTCTTCCTCTTAGATTTATTACACCGTCAACATAATCAGGAGAATTCGGTACCTGTGTTATATCGATCATTCTTATGATCTCTTGCACTTTTAGAATATTTACTCCAAATTCCTCTTTACCGATCGCAAAGCTTACCAATTGCAGCAATTCAGAATTATTATCGTTTTTTTCCATTTATATGCTCCATTTTTTTTGAATCTTTGGCACTAAAAATAATAAAATAAAACTTATTTGTGAATGATAATTACATTTTCTTTTTGCAGGGAAAACCAGATAAATCACCTTCTATTTAATATTGCCTGAAAATATATTTCATGTATATTTGATTAGATACCGTTCTACTAACTTGTTCAGTTCCGAAAGACTGAAAGGCTTTGCCAAAAAACCGCTGATCCCAAGTGTATATCCCTTTTCGATCTCCTCGGTTTCTGTCTTTGCAGATAGAATAATAAAGGGTATTGATCTGGTGGCTTCCCTTGACTTAATAATTTTAAGAAACTCATATCCATCTAAGACAGGCATCATTATATCAGAAATAATAAGATCCGGACTTTCCTTTTCAATTACCTTAAGGGCATCGTACCCATTTACAGCCTCAGTGCAACAGTAACCTGATGCCTCAAAAAAGAACGTAAGTCCCATTCTGATCTCATCTTCATCTTCTACTATTAGTATTCTTTGCATATTATATGATATATTTTCATATCATATATTCGGAATTTGCTGAAAAACTTTAACAAAAATGTGATAAGCGATACTATTTTAGTTATAAGTGATACAACTCTATGGTTTCAAAGATAAGAAATTATCTTTGTTCTTTATTCGTGCTGCGTATCGCTGACTAATAGTAAATGGCTTACCTATAGATTTCATATACACCTGGTAACTTCCACTACTCCACTTGGAAATCCTATCGACAAAATTTAAATTTATTATGGTTGCCCTGTGTATTCTAAGGAATACTTTCTCGGGAAGAATTTCCTCCCATTCATTCATAGATTTACGATGCAATATCAATTCTGTTGAATTAACATGTATTCTTGAATAATTTCCCATTGAACTGATGCAGACAATATCGGCAACTTTTATAAATCGGGGGGAATTGTTTATTTCAAGAAAGATCCTGTCATTTTCTGTATACTTTTTCCCAGGCAGTTCTCTTGGATTTGAATATTCCGGAATATTATTTATGCTCTTAAACTGTTCTATTCTTAAGAACCTTGCTTTTATTGCCTTCAATAAAGTTATAGCCTCAAACGGCTTTACAATATAATCGTCTGCACCTAACTCCATTCCCAAACGCAGATCCAGCATCTCTGCCTTTGCTGTAAGAAATATAAATGGTATTGCAGAAGTTACACTCTCTTTATTCAATTTTTCTTTCAGATCGTATCCATTCATCTTAGGCATCATTATATCTGAAATTATTAGATCAGGTATAATTGCCTTTGCAACCTTTAATCCTTCAATTCCATCTGAAGCACAATAGACTTCATATCCATTTAGCTTAAGTAGTTCCTGTGTCCCTTCTCGCACAAACTGTTCATCTTCTATTAATACGATCTTTTTCATATTATTATTCAATCGGAATGGATACTTTGAAAATTGTTCCTTCATTTATTTTACTTGTGAAATCTATGCTTCCACCATGCATGTCAACTGATTTTTTTACTATTGATAAGCCCAGTCCTGTACCTGGAATATTTGATGCATTTTCCCCGCGGTGAAAATACTCAAAAAGATTCTTTTGATCTTCTTCTGGAATTCCAATTCCCTGGTCTTTTATTGTAAATATTACTACAGAGGTATTTTCTCCTGAAAGATTACCGGGCCGCTTCTCAAAATTAACTAAAAATTCTATCTCTCCTCCATTTGGAGTATATTTCAATGCGTTTGAAATTAAGTTCGATAGGATTTGCTTTAGTATCTTCTCGTCCAAAGAAAACTGCCGGCGCTCTGAGTTGTAGCAATATTTTACTATGTGGTTTTCTGTTATATTAGGCTTTTGTTCATCAATTATTTCATAACAGAACTTATGCAAGTCAAATTCAACTGGATTAAATCTGGTCTTCCCGGTCTCAACTCTGCTTAATGTCAGTACATCATTTATCAGATCTATCATATACCCAACTGATTTTTGTATCTTGCTTATATGCTCCATGTATTTATCACGATCTACATTCCTGCCATACATTGCAAGTAGATCAGTGTATAATCTTATTGAGGTTAATGGCGTTCTGAATTCATGACTGGCTGTTGAAATAAATCTTGACTTTAAGGCGTGTAACTCTATTTCTTTATTTAATGCGTTCTTTATTTCCTCTTCCAGTTTTTTCTGTTCTGTTATATCTATTATTATCCCTATTATCTGTCTTACAGATCCATCTGAGTACTTAAAGGCTACTTTATTATTTATTATCTGTTTTTCTTCTTCACCTCTGCTAACACAGAACTTCATTTCATAACCTTTCTGTGTATTGGACTCCAGTATTTCATTGTTGTATCTGTCGAAATCTTCAGCCGTTGGCAGATCTAATAATTCACTAGTCGTTTTTCCGATAATTTGAGTTAAATTTACTCCAAGAAGATCCAAAAAACATTTGTTGCACTGAACAAATTTACCATATGTATTTTGAATATATATTGGTACAGGAATATTGTTCATCATGGTAAGCTGAAAACTAAACTGATCTTTTATTTTGCGTTCAGCTATATTGAGCCTGTCAATTTCATGTGTAAGCTTATCGTTAACTTCCTCCAGTTTTACCGTACGTTCCTTGACTAAAGATTCAAGGTGGTTTTTATAGCTTTCTAACTCTTTTTCTGCTTTTTTCCTCTTTGTGATATCATGTATTATCAAATAGAGCAAATCACTACTGTTAATTTTTATCTTATTTCCATAGATCTCAACATCTCTTACCTCATAATTGGATAGCTTGTGCTGAGATGTATAATGAAAAGAGTCTTCTTCTGTTGCATGCCTGATATTGTCGAATATCTCAGGTGGGGCCATAGAAATGTCCTCTAATCCCATCTGAAGTAATTCCTCTTTGGGATAACCATAAAAATAACAGGCAGCCTGATTTATATATTTGAATTTCAGGCTTCCGGGATCTATGATTGTCATCGGAGCTGAGCTTTTTTCAAAAAGACCATGAAATATCTCTTCTCTCTGCCTTAACTCATTTTCTGCTTTCTTTCGCTCTGTATTATCATAGATATATGTTCTGATCCCTGTTATATTGTCATTATCAAAAATGCCTTCGGCATTCATTATTGCTTCAAAATCTTTGCCCTGGGAATCCTTCATTCTGACTTCATAATTGAAAATTCGCCGTGTGTATTTCAGGATATTCAGCAATTTTGTCCGGTCTTCTTTTAGGGAGTAATAGTCAAAAGCATTGGCCTTTTTGGCTTCTTCTATTGTCTTACACTTGAAGAGCCTTGCAAAAGAATTATTGCATTCATGAATGCTGCCCTCTAGATCTGAGACTGAAATCCCTGAAAGGTCTTCTTCAAAAAAACGCCTGTACTTTTCCTCTGATCTTGTAAGGGCTTCTTCAGTTTCCTTCTCTTTTATTGTATCTCTTAATATTCCTCTTATACCACTTATTTCCCCATTTTGATAGATCGGAGCCGAATGTGTTATTGCTGGAAATTTCGTCCCATCTTTTCTAAGAGCTAATTGCTCTGATATAAGTGTCTTTTCGCCTCTTAGAAGCCTTGTTATATTTCCTTGCGTATAAGAACGCTTTTCCGGTGCTATTAACTCTAAGGCATGTAAGCCTTTTCTAAAGTCTTCCTCTGAATACCTGAATGCTTCAAATCCCTTTTGATTGATATATGTGATTTTCCCATCATTATCTAGCTCAAATACTACAATCGGAAGCAGCTCTGCAAGTTCTCTGAACCTCTCTTCTGTCCTTAGTTTTGCGTCTTTTGATTCTTTTAGCTCAAGACGCAACTCTTCCAGTTCTTCAACTAATTCTGCCTTGGTTTTGCTTAAATCATTCATGTTATTATTATCGTAAGTGACGGTGAAATATTTATATGGAGAAAATTTTCCGGATATGACTCTATTCAATATGACTGAATATATTAGACGGCGGAAATTAGTTGGGATTTACAGATCAAAAAAAAACGGAAAAATCTGGTGCATAAAATGCTTTGCACAAGATCTTTCCGCAATCTTATAAAAGACATGAAAGATAAACTTTACTGAATAATATATTTTGTAAAGTATATATCTTTTATATTAAGCCCATGCAGTTTTGCGTTTAATTTTGTCTTAAGTTCAACTTTTAGCGAATCTTTGTATCCCATTGCAGTAAGATTTTCAATACTTTTACTCGACAGTGAGGTAACAATTACGTCTTTTACAAGAGCTTCTCTTTCACCTATCTTTTTTACGTCTTCATCGGATTTTAGCTGCAGAGCAAGTGAAACTAGCATAACTCTCTGTGCATTGGTCCCTGCAGGGTTAATTACAATGTCTGCAACGCTATAGAAGAATGGCACCTCGCTCTCTTTTGCTTGCTCAGCACCTTCTTTTGACTTATCTTTACTGCATGAACTCAGAAGCAGTAAAGTTGAACATAATACAAATATTAATACAAACTTAATTCTCATTAGAAATCTATATATTATTGAATGATCGAATTACTCAGGCCTAAAGTTTAATAAGCAGACCCCTATACTACACAAAATAAATTACAGAACAACTCACCTTAAAACCGAAACAAAAGATAAATTAAGTTTAAATAACTTGCAAACCTAAAAAAAATTGTTCACATTCCTACTCGTTTCTTGCTTAGAAATGCATCGAAAAGGTAAAACCTGTTCCCGTATAATTCATATATGGACTAATATTAAAAGAAACTTTTTTGTTTTCTTCTGCTTGGGAACTTGATGAATTAATCCCGATCTCTGGATTTGCTACCAGCTTTCCAAATGCATATCCAAGAGCAATGGCCAAAGGATAATCACTATACCAATGAATCCCCTTATTTGCCATCCCAATACCTAATAATGCAGTAAAAGTGTATCCCGCAGGTTTTATCCATTTGTGCTCCGGATAATTTTCTGCTATGACAACTACTGCTGCTAAGGAGGTAGTTACATGCCCTGATGGGAATGCATCATATTTTGCTACATGTTTGTGATATTCTATCTGATTTGGAAAGAATCTCCATACCCCACCCGGCATTGCTGAAAGAAATGGACTTTCACGGCCAGTTAAATGCTTTAATACCTGTACTACAGCTCCACTTGCAAGTACTGCCTCTACAATCTGACTTGCTGTCCTGAAGGCACGACTATTATTATCTATTAAGCCATATGCTGCAAATAATCCCGCCATTGCAAATTGTGACCTGCCGTCTCCATAATCTGTAAAGAAATCACTTACATTCTTATTAAATGAGCTTTGCTTATAAAATTTGTCTGAAGCCTTCCATGTGGCATCATCGGCTATTATAAGTCCAACAGTTGCAACTGTTACACCTAAATAATAAGGTATGTTCTCTTTTTTGAATTCTGATCTGTAATAACGCGCAAAATCACCCGGGAGGTTTGTGACCATTTCATACCATTTAGGCATATTATCTTTATTCATCCCTGACTTCTGAACATATAAGGAAGCTGTCTCCAGACTGTCAGAATTAAGCTTTGCTGCTAAACCTGTTTGACTTGAATCTGCTAGTGAATAGTTTATTTGAGATTTTTCTGATGCGCTATCATTTAATGCGCTAAAAGAAAATGATCTTTCTTTTGCAGAATTGCTTGCACTATTCTTTGTGGAATAAGCAGATAGAGAATTTGCAAGTGTATAAATGGATAAAGATATAAAAATTATAAAAGTAAAAACTGCTTTTTCACTGGAAACTTTCAATTCATTACCTGTTGTTTGATTTTATTTTACAATATTTTTTTCAATTTTGTCTTGCAGATAATACTATTTTGCTCAAAATTTATTGCTCAAATACTTAGTATTAGCTACTATTGAACTTTCAAATGAATTCTCAAATTAAATAGTAAAATCTTGAATAATTAATTAAGCTATCTGATTTGAGTATAAAATGAAATATCAATTTTTCAGGGGCATAATATAACAAATTTCAATATCATGTACTAAGGTTGTGATACTTAAGTTATTGTAAAACTATATTTTACTGGAAAATGGGAAAAAATATTAAGGATAAAAAGCTTTCAAGGGACTTTTATACAAGGGAATTATTAACTGTAGCAAAGGAATTGCTTGGTAAAAAATTCGTCAGACTCAGCAACAATAACTTGATGCTTTCAGGGAAAATAGTAGAAGTGGAAGCTTATGATGGCTCTGTTGACCAGGCAGCGCATACCTTTAAGGGAAAAACTCCAAGAAATGAAGTAATGTTCGGACAAGGTGGATATCTCTATGTCTATTTTACTTATGGAATGTATTATTGCTGCAATATTGTTACAGGAAATGAAAATGAGGGTAAAGCTGTCCTTATTAGAGCAATAGAACCGCTTGAAGGAATAGTGCAGATGGCAGTAAACAGGTTTCAAAAAGACTTTATTAACGATAAAGAATTGCGTAATTTAGCAAATGGTCCTGGAAAATTATGTATGGCTTTCGGGATCACTAAAGAATATAATGGTACTGACTTATTAGGAGAGAGAATCTTTCTTCTCGATCAGAAAAAGATTCCTGAAGAGAATATTATTTCGACAACCAGGATCGGTATTACTAAGTCTGTTGAATTACCATGGAGGTTTTACATAAAAAATAATCCTTATGTCTCGCATAGATGAATGAACCAAAAAACATACTGATAGTACGAACAGATAGAATTGGAGATGTTGTTCTAACTCTTCCTCTTGCTGCTTTACTAAAGAAAAGATTCCCGGAATCTAGCGTTAGCTTTCTTGTCAGGGAATATACTAAGCCTTGTGTAAGCAATAACCCCTATATTGATAATGTTTTAGTATTAAAAGAAAAAAATGGCCGTATCATGCTTAGGGAAAATATAGGGCTTCTTAAAAAATATAAATTTGATTCCTGTGTCGTCGTTTTCCCTCTATTTCAAATCGCACTTATTATGCTTCTGTCAGGTATAAAAAAACGTATTGGTACAGGTTATCGTTGGTATTCCTTCCTTTTTAATAAAAAGATCTTTCAGCATAGAAAATATGCTGAGTCTCATGAACTTGAATATAACGTGAATCTGCTTAGTTTTTTTGGAGTAAATGAAAAAGTAAACAAAAAAAATGTTGAATTTGGCCTTAGGCCAACTCCTGAAAATGAACAGAAAATAGAACAATTACTGTTGCAAAATAAAATAGATAGGCATAGACCAATTATCATTATTCACCCCGGAAGTGGCGGAAGTGCTGTCGATCTGCCAATTAAAAGCTTTAAGGAGTTGACCTCTTTATTGGCACATTATTTGCCGTCACAAATAATAGTTTCCGGTTCTGATGCTGAAAAAAGCGTATGTAATGAACTAATTGGGGATAATTCTGTTAAGAATTTTGCGGGAAAATTAAACCTTGGCGAATTTATTGCTCTAATCAATAAGGCCGATCTTCTTATTGCAAACTCTACAGGACCAATACACCTTGCTGCTGCTCTTAAGAAAAATGTAGTGGGCTTTTATCCTAAAATTACAGCTTGTTCTGCTGAGCGCTGGGGACCATATACAGAAAAAAGTTCGGTCTTTTTGCCAACGCTTGACTGCAAAAACTGCTCGCGGGAACAATGTGAGCAGCTAAAATGTATGGATAGCATTGATATGAAAGAAGTTTTTAATAATATTAAAGAAATTATAAAAAGTCAGTATAATGGAGAAATTGATGACTAAATTGAACAGGGGGTTTCTCACAACTCTTGTTTTTACTCTTCTGCTTTTAGTTAATCTGCAAGCTCAGAATTCCAAAGGGGGAACTAATAATGCAGAATTTAGAAGAGTTGAAAATTCAGCCTTTAAGGTCGGAGAGAAACTAACATTTGATGTAAAATATGGCTTCGTTAAAGCCGGTGTTGCTACAATGGAAGTCCCTAGATCTAAGAAGATTTCAGGCCGCGATGTCTTTCAAGTTACTTTCCAGGTTATGTCTGTACCTAGCTTTGACTGGTTTTATAAGGTTAGAGACAGATATGAAACTTATCTGGATATTGATGGATTGTTTCCCTGGAGATTTGAACAGCATATTAGAGAAGGTGGATATTCGCGCGATTTTTCAGCCTTTTTTGACCAGAGAAAGGGAAAAGCTCGTACTAGCGGCGGGGAATACAATGTCCCTAAATATGTTAACGATATCGTCTCGGCTTTCTATCTAACCAGAACTTTTAATTTCGCAAAGATGAAACCTGGAGAAAGAGTTCACCTAGAGAATTTTTATGACAATAAAGTTTTCCCTCTCGATGTTCTCTATCATGGTAAAGAAAAAGTGAGCGTAGCTGCTGGTACCTTTAACTGCTTTATTGTTGAACCTCTGGTAAAAGAGGGGGGACTATTTAAGAGCGAAGGTAATATTTTGATTTGGCTAAGCGATGACATGCTTAAGATTCCTGTAAAGGTTAAAACAAAAGTTGTTGTCGGTTCTATTGATGCCGAACTTACGGCTTTCGAGGGCTTAGCTGGTAGACTTACCTCTAAAAGATAGAAATTTTTCGCTCTTTCAGGTATTATATGGGAGATACTTTATTTTAGGAATTATCTCCCTATTTTTTTATCTTACCTTTTACTATGGAAAACTTTAAACCCGAAGAAAATAACCCTGCTCCTTTCGATCAGAAGGATCAATATACAGATGATGGGAAAAGACCGGAAATATCTCCAAGGATATCTCCTTTAACTGCTTCATTCCTGGGATTATTATCAGTGTTTTTCCTTTATCAGGTTGGCGGTAGCCTGCTGACTTATCTTATTCTTGGCTTTAACCTTAAAAATGCTGATGTCATCTCAATTAGATTACTTACTATGGCAGGGCAACTTCTCTTCATTTTATTGCCTGCATTATTGTTTACTCGCTATATTTATTTTGATGTTACACAGATCCTTCGTTTTCGGCTTCCTGATTTATCAGGTGTGCTCCTTTTTACTGCAGGCTTACTGTGCCTTACACCTTTACTGGAAAGCTACCTTTATATTCAAAATGCAATCTTAATTAAACTTTCTCAAATTTATCCATTCATTTTTAAGATGAAGGAGTTTGTTGACAAAATTGATAAGCTCGTCGAGGAATCTTATTCTTCAATTCTGGCTTCTCATTCTGTCCCGGAAGGTTTGATGATCATAGTTGTAGTTGCCGTAGTTCCTGCCATTTGCGAGGAAATCTTCTTTAGAGGGTTCGTACAGAAAGGATTTGAATTCAAACTTAAACCATTTACCAGCGCTCTTATTACTGCAATTTTCTTTGGACTATATCATTTCCACCCTTATCAAATAGTCCCTTTAACCGCACTTGGCCTATATTTCGGCTATGCAGTCTATTTGAGTGACTCTATATTTACTTCAATTTTTTTGCACTTTTTGAACAACCTCTTTGCTGTTATTATGTTCTTTATTTATGGCTCTGAAGATATTGCAACACCTAAGACTTTTTCGGCTTCTGAGCTTACTACCTCTGTTATGGTTTTTACAGGACTTTCAGTACTTTTTTCTTTAATTATAATTTATATTAAAAAGGTCTATTATATAAAAAGGCTAAATTAAGGAGGTACTATGCCAATCTGCCCAAATTGCGAAAGTGAGTATATGGACAATATAACCATATGTCCGGATTGTGGTGTCGAATTGGTTAAAAATGATGAGTTTACTGAAAACCTTACTACGCCCGAGGACTACCAAATTGTATATTCTACAAGTGAAGAGTACGAAGCTGAAATGCTAAAGGCAAATTTAGATGGAGCTGGCATCGAAGCTCTTATCGTCCCCAAAAAAGATAGAAATTTCCCTGCCGTTGGCGATTTGGCTGTTATTGATCTTCTGGTTAAAAAAGAGGATTTTGAAGAGGCTACTCGTATAATTAATGATATTAATTCTAATACTAATCCACCAATTGAGGAAAATCCTTAAATATTATGTCTTTAGGAAATACTTCTACCAGAATTCTGGTCTCTGTAATATTTATCCCGCTTATTATTCTTTCAAGTTATTTTGGCGGTTTGTTTTTTCTTACATTTATTAGCGCAGTTGGTTTGACTGCTTATTATGAATTCGACTCTATGGCTAAGAATAAAAATTCTTTCTCTGCTACATTTGTCGGATTGCTTTCGGTTCTATCTCTGATTACAGATGCTTACTTCAATTTTGTTGAAGTAAGCATGCTTGTTTACATAATTGTTATTTCTATTTTTCTGTTCGAACTCTTTAGAAACAAGAACTCAGCTATACTGAATATAGGAGCAACACTGCTTGGAGTTTTTTACATTGGACTGTTTTCAAGATCTATTATTGAAATCAGAGAGTTTTTTAAGTCCGATTACCTTAATGGTGGCTTAATAATAATTGCTCTTCTGATTTCTATTTGGCTCTGTGATTCGGCTGCCTTTTTTGTTGGATCAGCTATAGGAAAACATAAAATGTTCCCGAGAGTAAGCCCAAAGAAAAGCTGGGAAGGAGCTATTGCTGGATTTGCCTTTTCTGTAGGCGGTATGGTAATTATGAGGATGCTGTTCCTTCAATTCCTCTCTTTTTATGATGCCCTTATTATAGGAGTTTTAGTCGGTATAATTGGACAAATGGGGGATCTTACAGAATCACTTCTTAAAAGAGATGCCGGCGTAAAGGATTCTTCTAATCTTATTCCTGGACACGGCGGAATTTTTGATAGGTTTGATTCTCTTTTGCTCTCAGCTCCAGCTGTATTGCTTTACCTTTCTTTTTTTGTTAAGCATAGATTTTAAGTTAAATATTATACCCTCTTTTCGGGGAACAGTCAAAAGTTCACTTTTGTTTAAAGATTTACGATGAGGCAACCGGATTTTCAGGCTGCCTTTTTCTGTATAAAACAGGGTCTTGAGGTTTTCAATACTGATTTTTTATACAAATATTATTGTTTTACTTGTTATCTTTGAACTTAACTTTAAGTTAATTAATTAGTCAGATTGGTTAGTAAGAAACATTTACAGGAAAGTTATATTTTGATGAGAAAACAGAAAGTTGGAGTTATTACACTAGGATGCTCTAAGAATGTCGTAGATTCTGAAAGATTAATGAGACAAATGAAAATAAACGACTTCGAGATAATTGATGACCCCCAGAAAGCAGATGTTGTAGTTATTAATACCTGCGGTTTTATTGAGGCTGCTAAAGAAGAATCTATTAATACAATTCTAAACGCAGTAAAGTTGAAAAGTAAGGGAAAAATAAAAAAAATAATAGTCTCAGGTTGCCTTTCACAACGTTATAAACCTGAACTTGAAAAGGAAATACCTGAAGTAGATGCCTTTTTTGGAACTGAGAACTATGCAGGTATTATTAAAGAACTTGGAGGTGAGCTCAAATATGAACTCCTGGGAGAACGACTCCTTACAACACCAAGTCATATGGCTTACCTGAAGATTTCCGAGGGATGCAATAACCCATGCTCTTTCTGTGCTATTCCTTTGATTAGAGGTACCCACAAATCAAAGACAATTGAAGAATTGGTTAAAGAAGCTGAATTTTTAGCAGAAAATAATACTAAGGAGCTGGTTCTTATTGGACAGGATACAACCGACTATGGAATTGATATTTATGGGAAAAGAAATCTGGCTAAGCTGCTTGAAAGATTAAGTGAGATTGAAAAAATTCAGTGGATTAGACTCCTCTATGCATATCCATCTCACTTCCCTAAAGATGTCATTGAAGTTTTGGCAAATAATCCTAAATTATGTAAGTATATAGATATGCCTCTACAGCATATTTCAGATAATGTTCTTAAGTCAATGCGCAGAGGAATTACTTCCAGAAGAACCCGGGAACTTCTTTACCAGATAAGGGAGAGGATACCTGAAGTAACTCTTAGAACTACCTTTATTGTCGGATATCCTACTGAAACCGATAACGATTTTGAACAATTATGTGATTTTGTAAAAGAGATCCATTTCGATAGAATTGGCGTTTTTACCTACTCTATTGAGGAAAATACCCCAGGCTTCGTTCTGGGAGATCCGATTCCTATGGATGTAAAAGAAGAAAGAAAATCAATCCTGATGGAGATTCAAAAGGATATTTCCTCTGAAAAAAACCAACAACTGATTGGAAAAACTCTGCGCGTAATTGTCGATGGCTTTGAAGGAGCTGCTGATGAAGGATTTTATGTCTCTCGCTCTGAAATGGATGCTCCTGAGGTTGATTGTGAGATCTTAATTCCAGCAACTAATAATGTATCTGTTGGAAATTTTTACGATGTAAAAATATATGATTCTAATGAATACGATCTTTTCGGCAATGTCATCTAACTTTTTAGGGGATATATAATGAAAGCGGTCATCTTTTTTTTAATTATTCTGTCCTTGCCCCTGCTCTCTCAGACCGAGAATGGTACTAAGCCAGCAGATCCGGCAGGTTATCTGCCCAATTTCCACTTCGATGCTTATAACTATCAAAGCAACCAACCTGGAAAAACAAGGGTGGATGTTTATGTCGAGGTACCCTTTGAGGGTATTCAATTCCTAAAGATCCCCTCAGGCTTTAGCGCTGTTTATAACGTTACAGTTTCTTTCTTTGATGAATCTAAGGAGAAATTGCAACTGGAGAAAACCTGGAGTGAGACCGTTGTTTCCCCAAATTTCGAGAATACTACTTCTAAAAATAATTTTAACCTTAGCCTGAAATCTTTTGACCTTGCTCCTGCAAATTACTTCGTAAGAGTCGAAGTCGAGGATAAAGATTCTAAGAAAAATGCTGTCAGAGAGAGTAAATTTACAGTCCGCAATTTCTCTGACTCTCACTTTAGTATGAGTGATATTTTGCTAATATCAAAACAGCTGATCATTAATGGCGATAAAAAGATGATCCCAAATATCTCAAGGAATGTTTCTGCAAATAAAAATGGATTACCGATCTATTATGAGATTTATGCCGATACTTCAGCTAATTTGAATGCAGAATATGATATTAAAGATAATAAAGATAAAAACGTCATTAATAGCACGCAGACTAGCGAGCTTAAAAAGGGCGTTAATCCTGTAAGCTATACTATCAATGTACCCGAACTGAGCATGGGCGAGTACAACCTTTTGGTCGACCTTAAAGACAAAGATGGAAAAACTATTGCTCAGACTCAGAAGAAATTCATTTCACACTGGGTTGGACTTCCTTCATCTATTACGGACCTCGATAAGGCTATAGATGAGATGGTCTATATTGCAAAGCCTTCTGATCTGGATAAAATTAAAGAGGCTAAAACAAAGGAAGAAAAGCTAAAACTTTTTTCCGAGTTCTGGAAAGCAAAGGATCCTACGAAAACTACAGAAGAAAATGAAGTTTTCTCTGAATATTATAGAAGAGTTGCTTATGCTAATGAACATTTCAAGAACTATATGGAAGGCTGGCGCTCGGATATGGGTATGGTCTTTATTACACTCGGGCCTCCTAATAACGTCGAACGCTACCCCTATGAAATTGACTCAAAACCATATGAGGTTTGGGATTATTATGATATAAATAAGAGGTTCGTTTTCGTTGACCAGACTGGATTTGGTGATTACCGCCTTGTTAACCCTGTTTACGGTAGCTGGTGGAAATACAGGCAATGATTTAGAACTTTTTAATTGATTTTAACTGATACTAACAACCTAATGCCTGCAGCTTTTGCAGCACAAATGGTAGGATCACAGAATTGTTTTGTTATTTTGAGTTACATTCTGCATTTTTGTGTATTCTAATACCTGCCTGCTGAAAAGATACAGGCATTATTTATTCAAAACTATTTGTTGAACAATAATGATTTTAACTGTAACTATAAATCCCTTACTGGAAAGAAGACTTACAATTGAACAGATACATCTGGGTAGAGAGCATAGATCAAAAAGTGAAGTCTTTACTGCTGGCGGGAAGGGGATTAATGTAAGCCGGCAACTAAATGAACTTGGTATTAATAACCTGGCTTATACATTTATCGGGGGGAACAACGGGAAAATATTAAAGCATATTATTGCTTCTGAACAAATTAACCTTACTTTTGTGCAAACAAAAGGCGAAACCAGAGTCGCATCTTTAGTCTTTGAAGAGGAAAATAAAAGACTTACTACGTTCTTTGGTATGAATCCCGAAATCTCTGAGCTGGAGGTTGAAGAGTTTAAGGCAAAACTAAATAAAATGATCGAAAACTGCGAGATTGTAATCTTCTCTGGCAGTTCTCCTAGCCCCAAAACAGATGAGATTTTTAGCTATGGTATAAAAAAGGCAAATGAGTTTGATAAGATCTCCATTTGTGATACCTATGGAGCTCATCTCAAGCAGTGTATTGAGGCTGGCCCAACAATAATCCATAATAATATCTCTGAAACTGCTAAGTCACTCGACTTGCCCCTAAATGATGAAAAACAGATCCTTGACTATCTGAACTTCCTTTATACAAAAAATATCAAACAGGCATATCTTACCGATGGCAGCAAACCTATCTATGCCAGTAACTTTGGCTTTATCTATAAGGCAGAATTCCCTGTTCTCGAAGAACTCGATCCTACGGGAAGCGGCGATTGCTTTACTGCTGGTATTGCATATGGTTTGCATAAGGCTCTGACCTTTGGTGAAACATTCTCTATGGCCGTTAGCCTGGGAGCATTAAATGCTGCTAGCTGGGATGTCTGCCGCGTGAGGGCCGATGCTATTACTTCAATCAAGGATAAAGTTAAAATACTTACGATAGGCAAGAAAATTAATACACTCTCCCAATAAAATTGGAATTATTGCTTCTTTTTGAGGAAAATACTCTTCTTCCGGAAAAGATTCAAGTAGTAATTAAGTTATTTTTTCTTGTGGAATTTGTTTGCTTTTTTTCTTTAAATTTCCCGAGCTTAAATAATCAGTGTTATGAAAAACCTGCAAAAGTGTTGCTAACAAGGTACGCTTTTGCCTAAGGTAAGAATATTTCTTGGGAGTTGTACATGAAAAAAACTTTTTCGTTTCTACTGTTCTTTTGTGCTCTTTCATCTCTGGTTTACTCACAAAAAATCTCAGTTACTAAAATTCAGCAAGTTACTGATAACACACAGAGCGAATTTTATTATCCCAAACTCTCTCCTGATAACCAAAAACTTTTCTTTACCTCTTCTAATTATGCCGGTTTGTGGGCATTAGACCTGCAGTCAAAGAAAATCTCTCAGGTCAGCAAGGATCTGGGTGCTGGTTATGAGTTCACTTTTACCGACGATGGCCAAAGTGTGATCTATAGGATCAACAAGTTTAATGAAAATGGCCTTAGAGTATCTCAGAGTATAATTCAAAAGAACCTTTCTACATTGCAGGAAAAGGTAATTGCTACAGGAACTGACCTTTCAGCTCCGAAAATGCTTGCAGGTCAAAACATGGCTTTTACTTCTTCTGATGCACTCCAGCTTAAGTCTTCTATTGGTGAAGTTAAGACTAATGGAGTTGTCGCTAAAACCTCCAATATTTCTGATCAACTTTTTACATGTATTGAACATCAGAAAATTGCTCTCTATATAAATGGAGAGAAAAAGATTCTTGCTCCTCTTGGCGAAGGAAACTATATCTGGCCTTCTGTTTCTCCTGATGGAACTAAGCTTTTATTTACTCGTGCAGGTAAAGGTACTTATGTTTCTGATCTTCAGGGTAACATACAGGCTAATCTGGGTTATGCTAACGCTCCACAATGGTCTCCTGATGGTAAATGGATCCTTTTTATGAAGGATTATGACAATGGAACCGATGTTACAAGCAGTGATATTTTTGCTTATAACCTCTTAAATTCTCAGACTACTCAGCTAACCGATACAAAGGATATTCATGAGATGTATCCGCAATGGTCTTCTGATGGACAGAAGGTCATTTTTAATAGTGCTGATGGGAAAATCTTTTTAATGGAATTAAAAGCTGAATAAGGGGTGAACATGAAAAATAAAATATTACTGACTTTAACAATTTTACTTTTTGCTTCTGCTGCCTTTGCACAGGACTTTAAAGGAAT
>JAUZPB010000084.1 GCA_030706145.1 Bacteroidota bacterium | reverse complement strand
GTCCCCCATATTTTGTTATTATAACTGCTTTCATTTTAGACTCATAGAAAAGGGCAGAGTATGTCTACCCTTTTAATTTATTTCAAAATCGTCATCTTCTTGCTTTCTCTAAACTGACCAGATTGGATTGAATATACATATATGCCAGAAGGAAGGGAAGAAGCATTTAGCTGAACTGAGTATGTACCAGCTTCTTTGTATCCATTTACAAGAGTCATTACTTCTTTTCCAAGTATATTGTAAACAGAAAGCTTTATATTACCACTTACTGGAATAGAATATTTGATTGTTGTAGATGGATTAAATGGATTTGGATAATTCTGCCCTAATGAAAAGTGATCAGGTCTAGAAAGACTTTCTTCCTTAACATCTGAAAGTATTACTCCTTCTTCTCTAAATACTGAGATAAAGTAACTATGACCAATCCATTTATTTCCTTGCTGGTCTATTGCAATTAATGTAACATCATTGTTTGGCAGCGAGGAATTAGAAGAATTAAAAACAGTCCATGTCTGTCCATCATATTTTGCAACTCCGCCATCATAAGCTGCAATCCACTTATTCCCTTGCTGATCTATTGCAATTGAATTAACCTCATTTCTTGGCAGTCCAGAATTAGAGGTGTTGAAAACAGTCCATGTCTGTCCATCATACTTTGTGAGTCCGCTATAATAAGTTCCAATCCATTTGTTTCCTTGCTGATCAATTGCAATTGAAATAATAGTATTATTTGGCAGTCCAGAATTAGAGGTGTTGAAAACAGTCCATGTCTGTCCATCATACTTAGCAATTCCGCCACTATAAGTTCCAATCCATTTGTTTCCTTGCTGATCTATTTTAACTGACAGAATATTATTGTTTGGCAGTCCAGAATTAGATTGATTGAAAACAGTCCATGTCTGTCCATCATACTTTACAAGTCCGCTATAATAAGTCCCAAACCATTTATTTTCTTGCTGATCAATTGCAATTGAACTAATACTATTATCAATACTATTATCTGGCAGTCCAGAATTAGAAGAATTGTAAACAGTCCAGGTCTTATCATCGTACTTTGCAAGCCCATTATCAGTTCCAAACCATTTGTTTCCTTGCTGATCTATTCCAATAGATCTAACATAGTAAAACAGAATTCCTGAATTGGAGGTACTATAAACAGTCCAGGTCTTATCATCGTACTTCGCAAGTCCGCCCCTCCAAGTTCCAATCCACTTATTCCCTTGTTGATCTATTGTAATTGACTGAATATTATTGTCTGGCAGTCCACAATTAGAGGTATTATAAACAGTCCATGTCTGTCCATCATACTTTGTAAGTCCACCCCAAGTTGAAATCCACTTATTTCCTTGCTGATCTACTGCAATAGATGTAACGGAATTATATGGCAGTCCAGAATTAGAAGTATTATAAACGGTCCAGGTTTGTCCATCATATTTTGCAAGTTTACCACCAGTTCCAAACCATTTATTTTCTTGTTGATCTATTGCAATTGAATAAACATTATTATCTGGTAGACCAGAATTAGAAGAATTATAAACGGTCCAGGTTTTATCATCATATTTTGCAATTCCACCTCTAGTTCCAAACCATTTATTTCCTTGCTGATCAATTGTAATTGACTGAATATTATCATCTGGTAACTTTGAATTAGATGAGTTATAAACAGTCCAAGTCGTATCATCATACTTTGCAAGTCCACCATATGTTCCAATCCATTTATTTCCTTGCTGGTCTATCGCAATTGATATAACACAATAATATGGTAGTCCTGAATTAGAGGTATTATAAACAGTTGTCGTCTGTCCATCAAATTTAATAAGTCCTTTTTGAGTTCCAATCCATTTATTCCCTTGCAGATCTATTGCAATAGCATAGATATAATAATTTATTAAGTAAATATCTTTTTCTCCTGTAAGCGTGTTTAATCTTGTTAAATAATTATCTGTTCCAATCCATTGATATTGTCCTTCTGTGGCTTGGCAGCGAATAATAGAATTAGCGACAAAATTAACCCACTGTTTTGACTGAGAAAATGTGAAAGAAGAAAATAAAAGAAAGACTATAATGGTTCTAAAAAACTTCATAACTATACCTTTTTTGATCATTTTACATCTAACCCATCTTTTTATAATCCAAATTTACCTGGAATCATAAGCATGAAGAACTGGTTAATCAAAATGATTAATGACAAAATATATTATTCTTAGGTGGTTCTTTACTTAAAAAAATATTTTTCTACTTAATAATATAGTAGAAAATTCTATCCTTACGGAAAGTTATTGTGAAATACTTCACTTTTATGCTTTATTAGGGTAAGATATTACTGGGTAGAAAGGAAGACTAAGGCAAATCAAATCCAGTACATATTTATCTCTAAAAGACAATATCTTTGGATGAAATCACATTATATGAAGAAAAATTTCTGGAGCAAAACATGTAGTTTATGTTCGGAAGCATTTGGGGTAGAGATATTACAAAAAATGGACCAGCACCCTATGGAACTGGTCCTATGTTATATCTAAGTCTTTGGTTATCTTGAAGTAAAAATTACTAAATACTTATGAGTCTTAACTTTCATTAGTCGAGTAGATTGATACTATAATCATTAATTAACTATAGCTGTTATAGCAAACAATGATTATTGCACTCTAATCTGATCTGAATAATATCCCTTGATTTCGCAAAGTGTTGGAGCTGCATACGAATCTTTTATCAATATCCTTATTTTTTCAGTTTCCACCGCTGGAAAAGTAATAATTCTTGAATGTCCAATAGTAGTTCCAGAAAAGATTGTTTCCATTGTTCCGTTATTATCATAATCAACTTCAAAAGCCTTTATTCTTTGACCAAACCTGACGGCTTCTTCTAATCTAATTATGTTAATTTTTTCCTTCTTCCCAAGATTGATATCAAGAACTGCATTATTTATGTCTTTATCTGTCACCCAAAAAGTATTCCTGTTATTATCCAGACAATTTTTAGCTGAATATGCATCAGAATTATTTCTAACATTTGAGCATGTGATTTCTTTCCCAAAGAATAAATCTTTTGCAAATATTTCAGATAATCTTCTTTTCCAGTCTCTTAATCTCTGAATATCATAAGAAGAGAACTGTCCGTCAGTATTGGGAGGAACATTTAATAACAAGTTTGTGTTTCTCCCTACGGTTTTTAAGTAAATGTCCACTAGCTGGTCGACAGTTTTTATTTTAAAATCTTCGCTAGAATGATAAAACCACCCCGGTCGTATTGAAACATCAGCTTCAGCAGGATACCAAACTTTGTTGTATGAATCAGATTTTTGCATAGAAAAGTTTCGAGTCTGCCAGGCCCATTCTGTTTCATATCCTAATCCTTCCTCATTACCAACCCATCGAATATCTGGTCCCCAGTTCGCCATTAAAACATCAGGCTGATAATATCTTACAGTTGACCAGTAAAGATCCCAATTGTAATTATGTAACTTTATACCATAACTGGGATCTGGAGCTCCATCAAACCAAAATTCTCCTATATCGCCATAATTTGTCAGCAGTTCAATTAATTGATTCTGATAATAAATATCATAGCCACTGCTACCATAGGTACTCTCATGCCTGTCCCAAGGAGATAAATATATACAGAATTTTATGCCATTGGCATGACAAGCATCCGCAAATTCTTTAACAATATCTCCATTGCCATTTTTATATGGGCTATATTTAATAGAGTGATTTGTATACTTGCTTGGCCACAGGCAGAAACCATCATGATGTTTTGCTGTAAGAATTACATATTTAAACCCAATCTCTTTTGCAATTTGTACCCACTGCAAAACATTTAGATTTCTGGGATTGAATAATAAGGGATCTTCAGTACCATCACCCCATTCCTTGTTGGTAAATGTATTTATTCCAAAATGAATAAACATCATTATCTCCGAATCTTGCCATTCTAGTTGTTTATCTGTAGGCACAGGATAACAAGGTTCAATTGGTGGTGATTTAATTTGACTAGTCACAATAGGATTTTCTTTAATTACATCAGTACTGTTATCTGAACATCCCTCAATAAATAGTATTGAAATTAATAAAGGTAATACTACAAAATAATATGCGTTAGAAATAATAAAATTCTTTGTTCTCATTTTGAAAAGCAAATTGTTTGATAGATATGATGGGTAATAAAGTTGATGCTCAATTTACAAAAAGCAATAATTATTTACAAAAGAATATTTGTTATCAATTTTACCCCGAATTGGTACCTTTGGAATTTATTTCTATTATATTATCTGATTTATCTTATAGGACTGAGTTTGATCTATTATAGATAGTCCATAATATTCCATCATAAGCGACTAAATATCCTTTGGTCGCAATACATTTTATGCCATTTAAACAAATAGTTTTTGCCATAATACTATTTTATCAGGAAGTCAGGAATTATCTAATGTATAGGTTATATAATGGAATTTTTGGCTTTCACGGAAAAGTTAGAAAATTATTTCCCAGACGGGATTTGGTTGGTTTCTTAAACATTATAACCCATTTAGGGCACATTGAATATAATGGAGACTTCATTAGAGTCTCCATTAACACATGTCTAATAATTATTTCAAAATAGTCATTTTCTTGCTTTCTCTATACTGACCAGACTGTATTGAATATACATATATACCAGAGGGAAGAGAAGAGGCATTTAGCTGAACTGAGTATGTACCAGCTTCTTTGTATCCATTTACAAGAGTCATTACTTCTTTTCCAAGTATATTGTAAACAGAAAGCTTGATATTGCCACTTACTGGAATAGAATATTTGATTGTAGTAGATGGATTAAATGGATTAGGATAATTCTGCCCTAAGGTAAAGTGATCAGGTTTTGTAAAGCTTTCTTCCTTAACATCTGAGAGTATTACTCCTTCTTCTCTGAATACTGAGACAAAAAGATGGGTTCCAATCCACTTATTTCCTTGCTGATCAATCGCAATTGAATTAACATCATTATCTGGCAGTCCAGAATTGGAGGTGTTGTAAACAGTCCAGGTCTTATCATCATACTTTACAAGTCCACCACCAGCAGTTCCAAACCATTTATTCCCTAGCTGATCTATTGCAATCGAAAAAAACATATTATTTGGCAGTCCTGAATTAGAAGAATTATAAACAGTCCAGGTCTTATCATCAAATTTTGCAATTCCATTATCAGTTCCAAACCATTTATTTCCTTGCTGATCAATTGTAATTGAAAAAATATTATTACTCGGCAGTCCTGAATTAGATGCGTTATAAACAGTCCAGGTCTTATCATCAAATTTTGCAATTCCGCCTCCAAAAGTTCCAATCCATTTATTCCCTTGCTGATCTATTGTAATCAAAAAAAACATATTATTTGGCAGTCCTGAATTAGATGCGTTATAAACAGTCCAGGTTTTATCATCAAATTTTGCAAGTCCATCCCTAGTTCCAATCCATTTATTTCCTTGCTGATCAATTGCAATTGAAAAAATATTATTACTCGGCAGTCCTGAATTAGATGTGTTATAAACGGTCCAGGTCTTATCATCATATTTTACAAGTTCGCCACTCCAAGTTCCAAACCATTTATTTCCTAGCTGATCTATTGCAATTGATTCAACATCATTATCTGGCAGTCCTGAATTAGATGTGTTGTAAACAGTCCAGGTCTTATCATCATACTTTGCAAGTCCATCCCTAGTTCCAATCCATTTATTACCTTGCTTATCAATTGCAATTGAACGAACATCATTACCTGGCAGTTCTGAATTAGATGTATTGTAAATAGTCCAGGTCTTATCATCATACTTTGCAAGTCCATCCCTAGTTGCAAACCATTTATTTCCTTGCTGATCTATTGCAATTGAATTAATAATATAGCCCAAAAGAAAAACCTCTTTTTCTCCTGTAAGTGTGTTCATTCTTGTTAAATAGTTATCTGTTCCAATCCATAGATATTGTCCTTCGATGGCTTGACAATTAACATTAGAATTAGGAACAAAATTAACCCACTGTTTTGACTGAGAAAAAATGAAAGAAGGAAATAAAAGAAGGACTAAAATGGCTCTAAAAAACTTCATAACTATACCTCTTTTGATCTTTTTACATGTAACCCATCTTCTATATTAAGGGACCTAACTTATCGTCGGGATTTAAATGTATGCAGAACTGATAAATAAAAATGATTTTACAACAGCAAAATCTATTATTCCTAAAGTGATTCTTACTGAAAAACATTTTTCTACTTAATATAATAGTAGAAATTTTTAACTTCACGGAAAATTAGTATGAAATATTTCACTTTTATGCTTTATTAAGGTAAAATATTGTTGGGCGATCAGTAATAGTGCTTTTTTTAATTTTAAGCTTCAGAAGAATGTAGATAAATAAGGAGAGTAAAATTGAGTAGTAAGGAGATAATATTTAAAGAAATTGTCAATCATGCTAATGCTGCAGAGGCAGCATATATTTTGTCTGCTCCTGAAGACTTTAAGGCCCGTGCACACTCGGTAATTGTGGAGCCTGAAGTAATTACGTCGTCAACCAGGATTATGGATTTTCCTTCAATTTTAACTTTTGACCTGACCATGAAGGCTCCTTTTACATTAAGCTTTCTTTCAACTAGTGTAAGATGTGTCTGCGTTTGTGTATTTTTTACCCTTTTTACAATCTTTTCTGAGACAGGTATGCCTAGGGTTTTGCTTATTCCTTTTGAAATATAAAAAGATTGATTATATCCTCTTTCTGATTTCTTGGCCGGGTGAAGGGGAATGGGGATTATTATTTCTGGTGTCCAACTCGGCATTTCATTCAGCAATCTTCTCCCAAGTAATTTTCCCAGAAAGTATGCATTCTGAAATCTGTTTTCATATTTAATGGAATGTATAAGGTGCTGCACTGATGAATCTTTTTCGAATAGATAAAGTGATGCAATCCCTGAGATTAAACCTTCACTTTGAAATCTCTTTGAAAATTCTTCAAAAAGTTTTTCTGCAGTTACTGCCTTAATAGTGTTTAAGCAGTTACTGCAGATTATTTCTTCATCTTTTAAGAGCTTATTTTTACAAGAAGGGCAAATGCGGGGGAGTATGAAATCAAAAAGAGCATTTAATGCAGAGCTTATTGTTCCCTGGATCATTCCTTACTCCTTTTAAGCTTTTATAAGTCACATCTAAAAAAAGTAACTGTTTTAGCTTCACAATACCAGGTACCTACACTTTTATGACTAAAGCATTCCCGATCTTTTTCTTAAGAACCATTCAGCTGCAAAGAGTAGCACTATTAAAACAAGCATCCACTCGTTTGACCAAAGTGTAATCTCACTTTGCATCATCTTTTCTTTTGACTGCTTCTTATTGTTTTCCTGAAGCATATTAAAGAACTGGTCAAAGTTCTTTCCATAATAGAATTTCCCGCCGGTTTGCTTTGATAGTACTGTAAGAAAGTCTTTGTCCATACCTGGATTTATCATTTCTATCTCAACGTCTCCAACGCTGAACTTTCCTCCATCGCGCCCAAGGGTCCTGCCCTTAAATGCTGCGCTTCCGGAGAAACTATAATCTCCTGGCGCACTTGTAACAAGAGTCCCTTCATATAATCCGCCGCTTAAGCTGTTCATATTTACAATGTATTTACTGTTTCCTAAATTAACATTTACATTTATTTCAGCTCCATCTACAGGATTAAATGATTCATCGTAAACCTGGGCAGTAAACTCAACAGGTTCGCCTAAAGAAAATTCCTTTTTCGTCGTTTTTATTGTGACTTGTTTCTGGTCTTCTCTTGTGTTTAGCCATTTTACGCTTCCAAGCAAAAGACGGTCAAAGACATCGAACCTTTTTTCAGCTGTCTGCAGCTTCCATCTCCATATGTCTTTTGCAAGGACTGCAAGTGATCTTTTATTGCCAAGCTTTCTTGATATTATAAGCGGTGCATTTAACGGAATGTTATTTATCTTTGTCTTTGCAATCAGATTACTTTCAGGCTTTGTATACAGTTCAGTATTTGGCTTTGGTACAGGCGGCAGATTGTTCCAGGCAGATGCATTATTTGCACTATTGTTCTGAAGTAGGGGATTGTCAAGTTCTTCATTTGTTACATTTGGCTGCGCATCGGTAAAACCGGGACTTATCCTGCCAATTGTAAAGGGAAGTTCAGCCTGCAGAGCTTTTAGTTTATTGTAATCCGTTCCAGAGGAAAGGACGATAAAAAATGGCTTATTTTTGTCACGGATCTCGTGAATAACCCTGTTAAGCAGATAATCCGGCGTCTGCTGTGAAGGAAAACCAACAAGAAACATAATGTTTGCACTGTCAATAAGTCTACTCTGATTTACATTTTCAAGAAACTTACCCGAAGAAACCTGAGTAAGTGTATTTACCTTTAGGTTCTCATCTGAAAGGAGTGTATTTCTTACAAAAGACAGATCAGCTGATGGGCTGCCTGCTAAAATAAGAGTATTTAGCTTATTGTTTAGCACGTTAATGTAAAAGACCTTTTTGTTATCGGCATATGTATATTCTCCTTTAAGCTCGCTTATAGTCAATGTTAGCTTCTTTTCACCGGCTGATCTAGGAGTATAGGGAATATTAAAGCTGCTTATTGCTTCATTGCCGAGCGTTACATTCTGCTGGACCTGCTTTACATTGTCTTCATAAAGCGTCAGTGTAACAGCCCTGTTCTTAAAGCCAGTACTTGCAATTGCTGCATTTATTGTCGTTGGATTACTTGCATAGACATATTCATTAAAAAGAACTTTTTTTATTTCGAGGTTATCTTTTTTTGTTGTATCTCCAATTCCGAATGTATAAACAGGAATTGAAAGCTTTTCTGCCTGATAGATAGGGTTACTGCCGTCTGTTATTACTCCATCACTAACAACTACAATTGAGGCAATATTATTTTCGTCTGATTTAATTTTATTAAATATCTTTGAAAAATTAGTCGTGGCCTCGCTAAATGAAAACCTTCCTCCTAAACTATCTACAGATACTCTTTTTAAATTTGTTCCAAAAGAATATAGTTCAGAGGTTTTCTTTAGCGGGCTTTTTGAAAGCTTTTCAAGAAATTGTGAAACAGTGCCTTTCCTGTCTGTCTTGTCATCTATCTGTATCGATTTGGAATTATCGATGAAAAACAGATTTACCGGCTGGATTGTTTTTTTATATGCAACGTTTAATACAGGTTCAAAAATTACAAACAGTATTAACAGAAGCGCAATTGTTCTTAAGGATATAAGAAGTGTCTTAAAACGATTGCTAACTAGTGGAACGGTGTATTTATATGAATATATTGTATAGGCTGCAATTAAAACCAATCCAAGTATAAATAAGACCGGGCTGAAGGAAAAGTCGAGATGAATCTTATCTATGTTAAACATTAAATGATCAAATCCCCCTTAAATATTGTAACGGCTTTGCCGCCTATATAAAGTTCATTATTTTTCTGAGAGTAAAAGACCTTAATCCTGCCCGGGCGCCCAATGATATCTCCCTGCTCAAATGTCTTTTCAATGTCGTTGCCTGTATCTTCAATTAGTCCAAGGCGCTTTAAGACAAGCAGCAAAGGTCCGTTTGAAGAGCCCGTTACGGGATCTTCGTTTATCCCATCTATTGGAGCAAAAAATCTTGAATGAGCAAATGAGTTCTTATCATATGTTTCTAAAGTAAAGACGCAGATATCTCTGAAATCATATTTCATGCTTAGTGTAGAAATAAGATCAAAGTCTGGCTGCATATTCTTTAAGGCTTCCAGGCTTTCCGAATAAATATAAAGGTATCCGTTTTGAAGAAGAGTAAATGGAAACTTTTTTGCTATGGCATTTTTATCGATTCCAAGGGCGTCTATCAGGTCATCTCTTTCTCCCTCAAAATTATCCATCTTCATTTGAGGGATCTCCATAAAATATGTATTATCCCTTACAGGGCATTTAAGTATTCCCGATAATGTTTCAAAAGTAATTCTTGGTCTGTTGTTTATCTTGCCAAGTTCGTTTAAGTAATGCAGCGAGGCAATGGTTGCATGTCCGCATAGATTTACCTCAAGCTTGGGTGTCATCCACTGAAGCTTATAATCAGCCGAATCTGAAGCAGAAATGAAGGCTGTTTCTGAGAGGTTCATTTCTTTTGCAATAAGCTGCATTTTTTCTTTTGGAATTCCCTGGGCAAATGTTACAGCCGCGGGATTACCCTGAAAGGGTATCTCTGTGAAAGCATCAATTTGAAAAAGCTTATAGGTTTGTTTCATATAATAATTTCTCAATCTTCCAATTCTTCATTTTTTCATAAGTTACATAATCTGTCAGGTCAAAGTGTATAGGAGTAACAGAAACATATTTATTCCTTACAGCTGCCTGGTCAGTATCGAGTTCTCTATCGACTTCTACAAGATCACCCTTTAGCCAGTAATAATTCCTTCCCTGTGGATCTTTTCTTTCTTCATAAAGGTCATCCCACTTGGATTTGCCCTGTTTGGTCAGCAAAAACCCTTTTATCTCTTCTATTGGTACATCGGGAATATTAACATTTAAGAGTGTACCCTTCGGCAGGTCCTCTTCCTTTTTTACAACAAGTTTACAGATCTTTTGAGCTACTTTTCCAGCAAAGTCAAAATTCTTTGCAGCTGTATTTGTAATTGAAATTGCAATTGATGGCACATCCATTATTGCAGCTTCACGTGCAGCCGAAACAGTTCCTGAGTAGATTATATTAATTGCAGTATTTGAGCCATGGTTTATACCGGAGACAACAATATCCGGAAGAGATTTCATTATGTTTCTAATACCAATCTTAACACAATCTGCCGGTGTTCCATTTATAGCGTAGCCGAAAAATTCTCCATCTTTATAATATTTTGATATTCTTAATGGTACCTGCATTGTAATTGAATGTCCTGCGGCGCTCTGTTCTGCATGCGGAGCAACCACAGTTACTTCTGCTATTTCACTTAAGGCCTTTACAAGAGCTTGAATTCCAGGTGAGTCAATACCATCATCATTACTAACTAAAATTCGCAAAATTTATTCTCCTCGAATTAATAAATAAATATAGCAATTTGGCCATATTTACTCAATTTATAAATTCCTCTATCGATTCTCCCGTTTGCCAGTTTTTTTAGGGAATGGGGGAGTATTAATTCCCCAAATGAAAAAAACTAGACCCTTTTTACTATTACCATGGTCATATCATCATGCTGTGGATAAACATCGACAAAGTCTTTTATATCCTTTAATATCTTCTGAATTATTTCTTTTGATGGTCTATGCCTGTTTTCCTGTATCATTTTTCTTAGTTTTTCTTCGCCATATTCTTCGCGCCTTTCATTCATAGCCTCTGTAAAACCATCTGTGTAAAATACAATAAGATCTCCCGGGCAGATCTCAACTTCCTCTTCTATAAGCACTTTGTTAAAGACATTTCCTGAGTCCAAGCCTAATGCTATACCGCTGCTTGTCATAAACTTTGTTGTCCCGCCATCATTGTCGCTACAGAAAATGCCTGGATTCTGGCCTGCACGCGAATATATCATCTTGTTGTTATTAACATCAAGAATTGAATATATCATGCTTACAAAGGAATTCTTTTCAATTGTCTTATATAGAAGCTGGTTGACCTTAGCCAGAACCTGTTTTGGGGAGACATTTTCTTCTGCATGAGCCTGGAATATCCCTTTTGTCAGCGTCATATACATTGCAGCTCCAACTCCTTTACCGGAGACATCACCAATGGCTATTCCAAGTTTACTATTGGCAAGATCAATAAAGTCATAATAATCTCCGCCTGCTTCCTTTGCCGGAATGCTTACGCTTGCTATATCATAACCTGAAATAAATGGCTGCTCTTTTGGCAGAAGACTTAGCTGCATTTTTGATGCTATTTCCATCTCTTTTTTTAGCCTTTCCCTCTCGGAGATGCGCTGTATGTGAGGTGGCAGACCATAGCTTTCCAGTACAAAGTCCTCTTTTCTTATCATGCTAATAATATATATGACTGGTGTTATAAGATAGACTAAAGCAAGTATTATGTAACTGAGTTTGAAGAATCCGGAGTCTGATGAAGCAAGTATATACATGTCAATTACAAGTGACGAGTAGAACAGGGCACAGGAGAGCGTGAGAAGGTCGAAAGCAAAATAGATATAAGCGAAAAAGCATCCATATGCAAAGTAGAGCAGCAGGTCTAAACCGATAGGCCCTACCGATGGGATCTTATCTACTAATACTGCAGCACATAAGGTAACAATGCCAGACAAAACAATCGAGAGCCATTTCTTCTTCCACTTGTTATAAGTAATATTTATGGTAAAAAATGTAAGGACAATGCTCCCAAGGGCAGCGCTGATAAATGACTGCGTTAAAGCCTCAATTGCAGGAACAAAACCCTCATAAATTCCTATCATACTGGGGGTATCAATCAGCAGGCCTGTTTTTGAGCTGTTTAATATAATTGCAACTATAAGGTATAAAAGTGACATTGCAGTACCGATTATCATTCCTCTGAAGATCGAGGTCGCTGCAGGCATCGATAAGAAACGGCCATTTATAAAAGCATCAACACTTTTGAACCTTGTCGGCCATAACTCTCTTGCATAGGATTCACTTACAGTCCAGGTGACAAAAACAAGTATAGCAAAAAATGCTTCGATCATTATTCCTAAAAGGAACGCCAGTATTTTGACTGTCAGAAATCCAAGTTCTCCTATTCCAACATTATCTCCATAGGCAGGCCAGTTATTTACAGTGCTAATAAGTGCTATTGCCAGAAAAATTGCAAAGATCCTAAGGCCTATCTTTATCCATATTTCTCCCTGATGATACTTTTTCAGGAAAATAACGAGTGCAAAGATTGTAAGGAAGAAAACAAAAAGTACTGATGCCGTGCCAAGTATGGCATCTTCTGTATTAAAGAAATTTCTATAAGCTTCGGGTATCTCAAACTCATATTGAAGTGCTCCTGGCTGGTTACCCTGCACCTTAGCCCTTAATATAAGTTTTCCTTTTATTTCCTTTAACTCTTTTTCCCAGCGGAATGAAAAATCGTTTCTATTTGAGTAATTGTCTTCTTTTGTCTCAACTAATTTGAATCCGCTTGTATCTATTGAAGCTGCCTTAAGTATATAACTGGTAATGAATTTTGTGGCGCTATCTCTTACTAAAGAGGGGAGAAACATCGAATCAGGGATCGACCGGTTATAACCGACTACTTTACCCGAATGAGACAGGTTTACCCTGTAGGTGATCTGCGGAACATTCTTTGCAAGGTTTTTATAAAAAACGATCTTCCAACCATATGTAGGCCAATTTTCTTTGCTAATTACATCCTTAACTCCCTTATCACCGAGTGTTAAAAGCATATATTTACTTAAGTCAGGATCCCTTTCAATAAATATGTCAGTGTAATAATCATTCAGGCTGATATTCTGTTTTGTTAGGAAGCTGCGGGCAATTTTTACAGCATCTGTTCTACTGACCTCCATCTTTACACCCTTAAAGGTACTATATGGATAAAGAATAATTATCGCAACGATCAAGAAAATGCCACCAGCAATCCAAAACTTTTGCTTAAAAAAAATGTTATTCATACAGCAGCCCTAAAAGATGATAAATAGTGAAGAGAATCCAATAAACTACAGAAGCTTTCTTTTTCTGTAAGACGATTCAAAATTAAAAATGTTGAGGCATTGTTTCAATCTTTAAAGTTGAATATTTAACGTCTGAGAATTTGATATTTTAGTTTTTCCTAGTTGAGTTTTTGAGCTTTGTATTCCAGATTTTTTATTGTGATCTACGAATGTTGATCTTCTCAAGTGCCAGGTGCAATCCTTCTGCCAGGCGTTCCGGGTTATCTACCGACCAGAAATGAAGAAAGAATAACCTTGGAGATTCAAAAAGCATGTGGTTGTGTATGGCTGTAACCAGGATGTTATTTTCAGTCAGGACTTTCACTACAGGATTTACTTCCTCTGCCGTAAGCAAAAAGTCACCTGTTGAGGCAACCTTTTCTCCTGCACTCTGAAAATTAATACTTATTGTCATTCCTGCCTGGGGTGGAAGAGCCATGTTCTTTTCGGTAAAGACTTCTTTTCGTGCAATAGAAATTTGAAGTACTTTACCTGCAGATTTTCCACTATAGCCTAGTATTGATTCAACTTTATTCCAGTCAGTGCTTTCTGATATTTTCTTAAGAGGAGCAGGCGTAAAGGGAGTTGCTGTTACCTCTAGCACTGTTCTAATTCTTCTGGCAAGAACAACAGCGTCTCCTTGCCCTGAGAAATGAAGATACATGATCTTCGGCGTTTCATTTAATATGTGATTATGAAGAGCAGTTATCTGAAGCTCATTTGAAACAAGCTTGTTAATAGCAGTATCGACTTCGGTTTCTTTAAGAACAAGATCTCCCATCATCATATATTTATCCTGCATCTTTATGAATATGACCCAGCTGGTTAGAGCTAAGGCAGGATCTATTGTCAGATCTTTTATCTTTACATTAAGGTCATATCTTGGAAAAGTGAATTTTTCTGTTTCATCCTTAATGACTCCTTCCTTTCCAATTACTTTCTCTATGTCCTTCCACATTGTATCCTGGGCAAAGACTGTTAAGCTATGCAAGATTGAATAGAAAACCACTACAAAAAGACTAATTGTAAGCTTTTTCATTTTTCTGCTTCCTTTTTTATCTGTTTTGCCGAATCCTCTTAGAAGCTAGTTTTTATTCTTTACTTGTTCAAGTAAGATCAGTCATTAGTTTTTGCAGCTTGTGTATCCCATTTCTTGAGCGTGTTTTAACTGTCCCAAGCGGAATTCTTAGTTTTTCTGAGATCTCCGACTGACTATAGCCTTCAAAGTATGCCAGATGAATTATTTCTTTTTCCTCTGGAAGTATCTTTCTAAGAGCTAAATGCATAAGCTCAATTCTTTCATTTAGTATTAGTTCATCTAGCTGGCTATAATTTAACCTATCATAGAATATGCTAAAATCAAAATTGTGCAATTCCTGCCTTTGATCTTTAAAACCTCTGGATCTAAGTCTGTCAATTGTTATGTTCTTTGCAAGAGTAAGCAGCCATCTGTGGCAATTTCCCTTTAAGGCATCAAAACTTGAAGCTTTCTTCCAAACCTGCAGGAATAATTCCTGAAGAAGATCAAAAGTCTCGTCCTGACTTTTTACAAGTAGAAATATTGTGTGATATAGGAATTTTGAATACCTGCCATAAAGGCATTCAAGTGCTTTTTCATCTTTTTGTCCAATTTTTATCATAATTTCATTTTCATGTAACATCTTGCAATCTATCTTTGAGTCTAATAAACCAAATTCTAACACATCTTTTCTCCTTTAAGATCAAAAATCCTTACATATAATCATAGGAATAATTAGCATCCAAATATGAATCCCAGGATATAAACATCGAATATGTGAACACCAGATCAATGAAATATTATATAAAACCCCTTGTATAAAAGCAAACCACTAAAGATAAGTGATACAATAAATTATACTATTACGATTTTCTGCTTAATTAGGATTGAAGAATTGTCTGAAATTGTGTTAAATTACAATGCTGACAAATTATTATCGGGGAAATATGAAAAGTACTTTGTTTGTTCTATTTATTGTCCTGTTTACTTTTTGGCAAAATGCCTTCTGCCAGGAAGATTCTACTTATAATGCATCTTCAGATGAAAATAATGGTGGCAAGATTGAGGTGTTCCTGATCGACTCATATATCACTCCTGAGACCCCGCATAAGTTTATTCTTACTTATTATACAAGTGACAGCTGCAAGTCAAAGGTAGTTCTGGATAGGAAATATGAATATGTTGTCTCAGATAAATATGCAGAAGAACATAAGATTGAAATAGACATTACAGGACTTAAGTTTGATACTACGGATGTTCCCTTTATGGTATATGTTACCAGTAAAGACGGTGTTGTAGACAGCAGTGAGCAATATGAGGTTGCTATGCCTGAGGCAATAAAGCAGGAGGCTGCTGCAAGCAATTCAAACATTTTCCTGATGTGCTGTATTGGCGGAACTGTGTTCCTCCTTCCATCTCCGACTTTTGTTGCCTGGGATGATAACAGATATTTCAGTCTTACAAAAGAAATACCAATTCTGTCTATTCAAAAAATGAGCTATAAGTATCCCATTGGATATTTTTCGGTCGAGTATTCACATATATTTGATGCCCCGCTTGCACCTGCTCCTCATAAGAATTTTCTTAGGTTCGGATATAAGCATATTTTTGAACTGCCTTACATCGAATATGTTTCTCCAGGTGTAAACTGGTTTACTGATTTTTATGGCTTCAATGGTGTTAGCCCCGAGATTTCACTTGGATTTTTCAAGATATATGATTTGTTTACATTATATACAAAATACAGATATAACTATAAGCCTGGACAATATGGAGGGGATTTCCACGAAATATCTATAGGAGTTTATTCAGGATTCTTTACGTTCCATTTTACACTGTAAAGTATGAGTTATCCGCTGTTTTTTTAATAGCGGATTTTTTATATAAGAGGGCATTTGAAAAAAGATTTTTCCTTTTTTCTTTTATTGTTTTTTTCTTATCTATTTTTTGTTTTCAATAGTATCTTTGCTCAGAAGAGCGGCAGCCTTGAGGGAGTAGTAACCGAAAACGGTCAACCTGTAGGCGGAGTTAATTTAGTACTCGAAAATTCAAGCTATGGTGCAGTTTCTCAGTCAAATGGGAAATATTTTATCAAAGATATACCAGAAGCAAGCTACAGGTTAAAGATCAGTTCAGTCGGCTTTGAGACTCAGTTTCACAGGGTCACTATTGCTGCAGGAAAGACTTTACACATGGACTTCTCTTTGAAGCAGTCGGCCATTGTGACTGGTGAAATTGAAGTAATTGGCAATAAGCGTCAGAGTCAGAAAGATACTCGTGTAAGCGTAATAGATCTGAAGGCTGAAAGCGCAAGAGAACTCCCTGGTGCTGTGCAGGATGTAATGCGTACTTTACAGTCCCTTCCTGGTGTGCTCTCACCAAGCGATTTTACATCACAACTTATTATTAGAGGAAGTGGTCCGGACCAAAACCTCATCATTATGGATGATGTGGAGATTTACAATCCATACAGACTCTATGGCGTAATTAGTATGTTTAACCCAGAAGCTGTTTCTGATATAAGCTTAATTACGGGAGGATTTCCTTCAAAATATGGCGACAGGCTCTCAGCCGTGCTGGATGTAACAAATCGTGAGGGTCCTAATAATGTCTTTCTCCGCGGCAATATCAATGCAAGCATAGTCGATGCAAATCTTGTGCTCGAAGGCAAAAACCCTTTTAATATTCCGGGAAGCTGGATAATAAACTCAAGAAGAACTTATTACGATCTTATTATTGAACCATTCGTAAAGAAAGCCGGTCTTGTTGATGAAAACGTAACTTTCCCAAATTTCTATGACTTTCAGGCAAAAATAGCCTTCGGCCCTTTTAATGGGCACAAATTTTTGTTAAATGGTATTTATTCCAGAGATGGGGTCCATATTGTAAGCGGGAAAAATAGAAAGACCCCAGATAGCGTTGCCGTAGGCAACACGACAAGAAACGACCTTGCAAGCTTCGAATGGCAGTATTCATCTTCAAAAGAGTTTTTGAATAAATTCATACTTTCATGGTATAGAAACGGGGGAGAATCTGAATTCGATGCAAAATTTCTGGATCCTTCCTTGAACCGTGATAAATTTAAGGATGCTCTTCCTGATACACTGTCAAATTATCTTTTGGGAATAGGTGCAACTAATGACTTTTCTTTCAGAAAATATGCCTTTGATGATAAACTGACTTATCTCTGGGGAAAAAATCAATTAGAAGCAGGCATGGGTGCCGATATTATGCAGAACAGGCTGAACTTCCTTTTTAATATCTCACCTGAACTAAAAGCTTTTATTAACTCAAATCCATCCTTTAATGCAATTCCATCGGATTTACTGGATGTAAGAAATTACTGGCGCTACAGGACCTACCTGCAGAATAATTTTCATTTGGGTGAAAGGATTTATCTAGACCCCGGAATAAGGCTTGATTATTATGATATATTAAAGAAATTCTATTTAGCACCTAGGATCGCCTTTTCACTTGGAATAGATGAACTTACAACTTTCAGAGCCTTATGGGGAGTTTATTACCAATCTCCTGGATATGAAAAGCTCAGAGATGCTAATATACTATTCGATCTAAGGGCTCAGTATGCTGAGAAACTAAAGGCAGAGCAGGCAACTCACTACGTCTTAAGTCTTGAAAGATGGATAAATGAGAAATGGAGGATGAAACTTGAAGGATATTATAAAGATTTCAAAAACCTTATAGTTCAGAAAAAG
>JAUZPB010000083.1 GCA_030706145.1 Bacteroidota bacterium | reverse complement strand
GTTGTGGTTTCAAGTCTTTCTGCAAGAAAGATCATAAGCCTTTTTGCAAATTCCGGATGTTTCAATACAAGCTTTTCATAACCGCCATCAAAGACCAGGACCTGTGTATCTTCCATTGCTATCAAAGTAAGTGAGCGCGGGCGTTTAAGTATAGCTGCAAGCTCGCCAAAGACTGTCCCTTTCTCTGTAAATTCGGAGACTACAAGATCTTCCTTAAAGGCCCCGACCTTACCGCTCATAAGGAAAAAGAATTCGTTTCCTATTTCTCCTTCCTTTGCAATTATCTCACCCTTTTTATACGTCTTCATATCCATCCTTCAGGATCATGTCTAACTCACTATCGAGCAATTTAACGGAAGCCACATAATCGCCTGTTGTTTTAAATAACCTGTCTGCAAGGTTATATATAAGGTTGTTTGTGATCTTCGGAAACCTGAAGATCAGGTCATCTAAAGATGTTTTTATAGAAAGCACTTTTGTCTCTTCAAGAGCAAACAATGTAGCCGTCCTTGGTTTGTTAAGTATAAGACCTAATTCACCAAAGACAGTTCCCGTTTCGTTAAACTCTGTTACTTTTACATTATCTTTATACACGCCGACTTTTCCCGCCATAAGTATATAAAATCCGCGACTTTTGTCACCTTCGTGCACTATGACATCGCCAGCAGAAAAATTCAGGAAATCACCTTCATACCTATCCATAGATAAATTCCCGCACTTATGCCTTTTGAGAGAACATTGATAAATAAGCTTTTATAAATTTATTAAGGTCCCCATCCATAACGCCCTGTGTATCGGAGGTTTCAACGCCTGTCCTGTGATCCTTAACCATATTATATGGGTGGAAAACATAAGAGCGTATCTGACTTCCCCACTCTATCTTCATTTTGCTTTTTTCAATTTCATCTAGTTCGGCGTTCATTTTATCGCGTTCGATCTGGTAAAGGCGTGATTTTAAGAGCTTCATAGCGTTATTTCTGTTTTGAAGCTGAGAGCGCTCTGTCTGGCAGGCAGCAACTACACCTGTCGGGATGTGCGTAATTCTTACTGCGGTCTCAACTTTGTTAACGTTCTGCCCGCCTTTGCCTCCTGAACGGTATGTATCGACTCTAAGGTCAGCTGGATTAATATCGATCTCTATAGTATCATCGACTTCAGGTATAACAAAAACAGAAGCAAAAGAAGTATGCCTTCTTTTATTTGCATCGAAAGGAGATATCCTGACTAGCCTGTGTACACCATTTTCAGCTTTCAGATATCCATAGGCAAACTCACCTTCAACTTCAATTGTAGCGCTTTTAATGCCTGCACCATCACCTTCAAGCATGTCCAGTACATTCATTTTGAACTTGTTCTGCTCGCCATAGCGCAGATACATTCTCATAAGCATTTCTGCCCAGTCCTGGGCTTCGGTGCCGCCTGCGCCTGAATGAATTGTAAGAATGCAAGGCTTATTATCATCTTTTCCGCTCAGCATATTCTTAAACTCGAGGTTCTCAAGAGACTCTCTAAACTGCTCAAGTTCCTTTTCTATGTCTTCTGCAAATGACTCATCGTTCTCAGCCTGTGCAAGCTCAATAAATTCCTTTGCGCTTTCGCCTTTCTGCCTTGCTTCTTCCCAGAAGTCAACCCAGTCCTGCTGAGATTTAATTTCCTGCAATATCTTTTGCGCGCCCTGCTGATCGTTCCAGAAAGCAGGATCTTCAGTTTTTAATTTTAACAGATGTATCTTTTCTTCCTTATTAGCCAGGTCAAAGATAACCTCGTAAATTGTTCAGCCTTGTGTTATAATCATTCCATTTTTTGAGAGCTTCTTCGTACATGTGTATATCCTTTATATTAAAAATAATTCATAACTCAGATAAAGGAACTAAAGTCCTGTGTTTGGGGAAAAAGAAAATGATCCCGTATAATATAGTTAAAGATCATCATCTATTTCCATTCGTAATAGTGCTGCAGCAAGAGTTTTTCCCTGTGCATCATGTTTTAGTGATACTGTTCCGCCTCCGCCAAGAGTATTATGAAGAAGAAAGTTAAGGGCTCTAAGGTTAGGAAGCTCATATCTTTCGACCTCACCAAAACAGATTCCCTTAAAGTGCTCTTTAACGCGTTCTGCCGTAAGGCATTTTTTAATAATATTATAGCCTTTGTCGTCATAAGCTATTATGCCTATATTTGCAGCATCACCTTTATCGCCGCTTCTGCCGTGTGCTATTTGTCTTAATTGTATCTTCATCTTAAAGCTCCATGATCTTAATTTCGGGTTTTACTAACTTCTTAGGAATTAAAGCAGGCCAGTAAGCGACTACTTCACTAGGCTTTGGCCTTCCGCCGGCAAAACCTGTTACTGCCGGTGGTCCTGTAAGGATTAATGGAGCTATTTCTTTCCCGAAACGTTCAACTGAAGCATAATCATCAGAACGCACTGCAACTCTAAGCATTACTTCATTTATATCATCCTCTTTAAGCTGCTTTGAAAGTGGGCCGTGACATGAGTTGAATCCAACAAATTCGGTCCTTATCTCGTCAAATTTCAGCTTAAGATTCTCAAGTCTTTTTCTTAAAACCATATCTGCGGCTTTTGCTTTAGTAAGAGCATTGGGCCATGAGTATGTAAGAGATCCCACAGCCGAGTAACCGCTTTCATATGAACAGGAAACCTTATAGAATTCTGTCTCAGGTTTCCCTTTTATATTGTAAACTCTGACCCGGTCATTCCCCAGGTCTTCAAGCCTTATAGATGTAAAATCAGCTATGCAGTCAGGAGTAATGTATTCAGAAGGATCGCCTATCTCATAGACAAGCTGCTCGGCTACAGTCTCATAGCTAACCTTTCCGCCAAGAGAGGCGTGTTTTGTAATTATTACTTCTCCCGATGGATAAGCCTCTGCAATTGGGAATCCAATATCGGCCATATTGTCAACTGACTGCCAGTCACCTAAAAAGTTGCCTCCGCTTGCCTGAGCGCCGCATTCTAATATATGACCAGCAATAGTTCCGGCTGACAGAAGGTCGTAATCTTTTTCTTTCCAGCCGAATTCATATATCATGGGAGCAAGTGTAAGTCCCGTATCAGTCGTTCTTCCTGTAATTACAATATCAGCGCCACTTTTCAGAGCTTCAACTATAGGAAACGCCCCGAAATAAACATTAGCACTTAAAAGCTTTTCTTTATAATTATCAACCGGCTCATTTGTTTCCATATTATTAAGATGGCAGCCAGATGAGATAATTTCATCAATTCGGTCTTTTATATCATCGCCAAGAACCAGACCGATCTTTAGTCTTTTTAAATTAAGTGACTTAGCAACCTCAATTACAGCCTCGGCGCATGCAACCGGGTTAACTCCCCCGCCGTTTGTAATTACTTTTATATTTCTTTCTATGCATTGGGGAAGGATCTTCCTCATTAGTTCGGGAATATCTCTTGCATAGCCTAATTTGGGATTCTTAATACGCTGCTTCTGAAGTATAGACATAGTAACTTCAGCCAGGTAATCCATAACAAGATAATCGATCTTGCCTGAAACAACCTGCTTAACAGGAGCATCTATCAGATCCCCCCAGAATCCCTGCCCTGATGCAATCCTGATACTTTCTCTCATATAGCAACCTCCTTTACTGCTTATTCATTTAATTTAATGAATCTTTGCGCTATATGTAAAGCACCATAAGGGAAAAAACTAAAATCCTTTAATCTCCGAAGCAGTTTTCAGTAAATCCTTTTCACCCGAAACATCAAACCATGTAATTCTTTTATCTGCTCTGAACCATGTCATCTGCCTTTTGGCAAACCTTCTTGTGTTCCTTTTTATAAGCTCGATTGCCCTTTCTAAAGTGATCTCTTTATCCAGGTAAGAGATTATCTCCTTATAGCCGACAGTATTAAGTGCATTTACATCTTTCTTATAACCCATATTAAGCACTCTTTCGACTTCCCCTACAAGACCGGCTTCAATCATTTTATCTACTCTGGCTTCTATATTTTTATATAGAACATCTCTTTGCCAATTTAGCCCGAACTGCAGAAACTGTATATTGGTTTCCCTTTTATATTCTTTATGATGCTCAAGAATTGATTTGCCTGTAAGGTGATATACTTCCAGGGCTCTTATGACTCTTTTCCAGTTCTGAGGAAGCATTGTTGCAGCCCCATCGGGGTCAACTTTCTGAAGCTCAGAATAAAGAAATTCCTGCCCGAACTTGTCCATTTTCTCTTTTAGTTCAAGCCTGTAACCTTCATCTGTATCGGCTGTATTGAAGATACCATCTACAAGAGCACGTATATATAAACCCGACCCGCCTACTGCGACAGGTATTATATTGTTTTGTGCAAGATTACCAATTATATCAAGAGACTGTTCCTCGAAGCGGCTTACATTAAATTCCTCATCCGGATAAAGCTCATCAATAAAGTGATGCCTCACCCTGGAGGTTTCATCCTTAGAAGGTTTAGCTGTGCCAATATCGAGATATTTATAGATCTGCCTGCTGTCGGCTGAAATGATCTCAGTCTTTAGTTTTTCAGCAAGCACAAGGCTCAGGAATGTTTTACCGGAGCAGGTAGGACCTGTAATAACAATTACTTTTGGCTCCACCCTTCCCTGCCGATAAGTGGAACAAATGCAAATTTGGGGACTTCCTCTGCTATAAAGGAGTCATCTCCCGTTTTTGTTATTATCTGAAGTGTTTGCGATTTTCTGTCGCCAACAGGAATTACAAGCCGGCCGCCTTTATCAAGCTGCTTTTTGAGGTTAACAGGAACAATGGGACTCCCGGCTGTTACAATAATACCCTCAAAAGGTGAAAATTCGTTCCAGCCAATAGTGCCATCACCAAGTCTGGTAACGACTCTAATTCCAAGTTCATCAAACAGCTTCTGCGTCCTAAGGAAAATATCGGACTGTCTTTCAATAGAATAGACCCTCATTCCCATCTTATAAAGCACAGCAGCCTGATAACCCGAGCCTGTACCGATCTCAAGCACCTTTGCCCCAGGTTTTAGCCTTAAAGCCTGTGTCATAAAAGCAACGGTATATGGCTGCGAGATGGTTTGCGAAAAACCAATGGGCAGAGCCACATCCTTATATGCATGAGGTATCATAACCTGCGGGACAAACAAATGCCTTTCCACATCCATCATGGCCTTAAGAACCAAGGGATCTGTTATTCCATTCTTAGCAAGTTTACTTATTAGATCTTTTCTTTCACTTTCGTACATTTATACCAGGCAAAAATTTTTATTTTCTTACTCAGCAATTTAACCTTTATTTGCGTTAAATTAAATATTAAGTTTGCATAAAAATTTGAGAATGTATGATTGAGTCAATTCTTGGTGCCCTCCTTATCATGATAATGAGGATCGGGGACGTCACTATCGGCACAATGAGAACCATTCTTGTAGTACAAGGCAAAAAATACTATGCTGGATTTGCCGGGTTCTTCGAGGTACTTATCTGGATCACATGCATGCGCTATATTGTTCAGCACATGGATCATACCGTTAACCTTGTGGGATACGCCTCCGGATTCGCACTGGGAAACATACTTGGTATAACATTAGAACAGAAAATTGGAATAGGTTTCGTCCAATTAAATGTTATTTCAAGGTACTGCACAGACAAAATTGCAGATGTATTAAGACAAAGCCGTTTTGGCGTAACAATTTTACCGGGTGAAGGCGGCGCTGGCGGAATTGCAATACTCGTTATTGTTATAAGGCGAAAGAACCAAAAAGACGTTGTAAATCTAATTGAGAGAGTAGATCCCAAAGCCTTTATAACGATACAGCCATCTGTTCCCTACCGGGGATTTATACATGGATCACGGAAATAGTCAGAAAAAAAACGTATATTTAAAATCTTCGCAAAAAATTACTTTTTTTTGATTTTTTTGAAGAAAATGTTTGCAAAATTAGCGAAATGGCAGTATATTTATATCACTGATTTTGAATGACAAACAATTCAAATCAAGAAAAAGAAAGTCATGCGGGAGTAGCTCAGTTGGTAGAGCGCAACCTTGCCAAGGTTGATGTCGCGGGTTCGAGTCCCGTCTCCCGCTCCAAGTGATCCACTCAAAAAGTGGATTTTATTTTATATGGGTAACTTTTTATATTTTTAGATAATATGGCGGTGTAGCCAAGCGGTCTAAGGCGAAGGTCTGCAAAACCTTTATTCATCGGTTCGAATCCGATCGCCGCCTCAACTAACCTCGATTTCAGAATGATTTCGAGGTTTTTTTATGTCCTTACTTTTAATGTGTATATCTTATTATTGGTTTTATGATAATTCTGTTATAATCATACAATGTCAAAGGCAGTTGCCTTTGACATTGACTATCGTTTGGTCATATCTTTTGTTCTAATCTTCGTTTAACTTTTCTGAGAACCTGAGTTTTACAGGACCAATTAATCCCGATTCAAGTGAGCCAATGTAACGAGTTGGAATTGTCGAGTAATGATTTGCTGCAGTATTATAAATAAGCACTTCCAGTTTATTATCACCTTCCCGAACAAATCTTGAAATATCAAAACAGTATGGTGGCGCAAGTCTGATACCTGCATTTTGTCCATTTATAATCACTTCCGCAGACGAAACAACATGACCTAAATCCAGAACCACTTCATCGTTTTTCTGTTCAGGAGTCAATTTCAAATTTCTTCTGTACCATGCTCCACCGGAATAGCAATGCAAACCATCAGACAATGACCAATCACCAAGTCTATATATTCCTTTTTCACATTGCATTTTAATTGGTTCCGGTAATGCTGCCCCAGCATACACTCCAGGTTGTTGTTCAATGCGTATTGCAACTAATGCTTCCTGAGGTATAGGTTTTCCCAATTCAACAGAATAATTATAAGATCCATCAGGACGGACAGAACCTTTTTTAGTTTCGTATTCTTGTTCATTTATCCATAACTGAACCTTACCGTAAGCAGCAAAATCCATTTTCTTTAGCCCGGGTGCAGAGTGAAAGCGATACCATCCTGCAGGATTTTTATCATTCGGCCTTGTGTTAAATTTCAGGATTGATTGATCCCCATACCATCTCATTGCAAGTGAACCTTCGCTTGTCAATGTCTTGTTAAGATAATTACCTTCTTTCTTGATTACTACATATGAAGTACAAGGCTGATCGAAATGAATAAGAAGCGAATTATTACCCTTCTTTAAGTTAACTTTTTGATTTGTTGTCAATTCAACGCTATTAAGCCATATTGATGAAGGTTTAATTTCCCCTGTAAGTAATTCATAATTACCCGGCTCGGGAGCAAACACATTTGTATAAAGGAAGTAATTTGTTCCAGCATCTTCTCTTCTATAGGAAATAGATGTCCATTGCACATCAGGTTTTCCCAGGCGTATAAATTCATCATACATTTGTTCTTTTAATCCATGCCATCCCTGATGCCCTGGGTCATTCTCAACTCCATATCGATATGAAAAACTATATGGTTCCCATTTATAATATTTCCCATCCAACAAAATACTATCGCTCTTGGATCTATCCTGTAATAATATTTTGCTGATTTTTTTAACGTCAATATTTTCAGGTAAAGGACCAATTTTATAAAAAGCTGGGCCATATCCATTTGTAACTTTTTGCCATTTGGAATCATTGAAATCTTTTTTCATCCAATCTTTTGAATCTCCAGTTTCATCAGAGTAAGTAGTGCGCCGGATTTCCGGACCAATTAGTTCCTCAGTTGGGGGCCAATGGAAATCTCCCCATTTATTATCCAAAACAGGCTTTACTTCAAACTCCCAGTTACCATCAATTGAAAGTGTTTCACTAGATTCGTTTAATGATGTTAAGGTAGATTTATTTGTATTTACAGGACTATTAATTTCTTCTGGATTGAAAACAATAAGATTTACTTCTGTTTTTTCGAGAGGTAATTTGATAAATGTTCCTTGATTATCTTGCTTTGATATTTTTAGCGGACGATTTTTGCCTGAAAACGGGTCCCATATTTCAATATTACCTTTTGCACGGAAGAAACATTCTATACCTGCTGGAACATTGTAAACAGAGTATATATCGCGGTGACCAATTTTCCGGTGCATAATGCGTGGAATGATTTTGTCTGCAGAATCTGGTATTACCTGAAAATCTCTTACAAAGGAACTATTTATAAAAGCTTCAATTTTTTTAATCTCATTGCTGCAAAAACCTTTCCCATTATTTTTACTAACAACGATTTTCCCAAGCGTTGTTGTATCATCGGCGGACTTTCCAAATATTTCTTTTGTCATTGAATTGAGCTTTGAGTCGTTACTTCCAATTCTTTCAGAAGCTAAAGGAAGAGAACCAATATTTATAACAATTCCTCCTGAACGGAAAAACTCCAATGCTTTTTTTATTGTAGAAAAGCGTATAGCTTTCATTGATGGAATAATTAATATTTTATACTTTTCTCCCGAGACATGCAATTCATCTTTTACTACTTCGGCGCGTGCAACAGACTCATCATCGATAAAGTCGAAGTCAATTCCTCTATTGTAAAGGTTTGTACCTGAATCGAAAGCAGTTTTCGCTGATGTTTCTCCATCCAATTTAGCAGCCATTGATGCAACAGGATATAATATAGCAACGTCACACTGATGGTATCCCTGTGAAAGTAAATAGCTTAACCTCTCTGTTGCATTCATCAAGGGGTTTATATGTTCGTAGTACGGCATTCTGAAATGATTACATGGCGGAGCCCACTCCCACCAACCACCGTGAGTTGAATAATACAATCCGTGAAGTGAAAGTAGATTTTGCCCCATCATAAAATTTGCAAAAATAGCTTTGGAAAGATCCGCCGAACTTGTAGACCATCCGCTACTATGAAATCCTTCAAGCCACGTGCGCGGGCGTTCGTAAAGATGAGCAATTGAAGATGCGACTTTATTTTTTACAATATCTTCCTGAAGCATTGGTTGATCACATCCTGGACCCTGGTTCCACTTTTGTGTACGAAAATAATCGCCGAATTCTGTTAAATCTTTTCCTCGTCCTCCATGGTCGCAGCCATGAATCATTCCACGTTCCTGCTGCCAGTCATAAATCGGTTTGAAAAATCCTTCTTCACTTAATGCAACCATTACATCATTATAATCCAGTCTTATCTTTACTGTGCGCGGACCAATATCAGTGAATAAAGCTGCTAGTTCTGGAAGGATAGAATATCCTTTTCTTTTCTCAAATTCTTTTTCAAAATATTTGTTCCATAGAATTCCATAAAGATTAAAATCCAGTTCATCTGAGAAGAAAAAATTCAAACCTTTGCCTAATTCACCTGGGAAACGGTCTTCAAAACGCTTAAAGAACTTTTCAATATAAACTTTGCCTGAATTTGGATTCATAGGATCTAAAGAAAAATCTTTCTTCTTTGCATAAACACAAGTAACAATCCAGTTCCCTTTTGGAACATCCCATGTTAAATATCTTCCCGACATATTTCCGCTCAAATCTATACTTGTTCCCGGAATAATCTTCCCATCTTTTGATTGAAAAGCTCGCAATGAGATCCATGAATTTGGAATATCCCAGAAAAATGGGCTTAATTCCTCGGCAGTTTTCGAATCATAAAAAAGCTCATACCCTAGCAAATCAGGATTAGTAGTAATTACTTCATCAACGTAAGAACCCTGTCCCAGACCCAGAGTATAATCGCTAAGACTGATAGCCATTCCGCGTTTTTTTGCTTCCTTCATAAACCATCCAAACAAATCCCACCACTTTTCGGTAAACAAAGCAGGTTTACTGGGATAAGATAATCCCCATTTGATTCCTCCTTTATCACTATGAGCATAATTAATCTGAAGACTACTAATCCCTTTTCCAGTAAGTCTGTCAAGTTGCCAGAGTAACCGCTCTTTAGTTAGTGTATCACCCATCCACCAGTAGAAAGGGACTTCACCATAACCGGCTGGTGGATTTTGGAAACCTGGAAATACATCAAAATCGGCTGACCGATTAACAAATGAGGTTGGAGTGTATTGAGCATATATTTGAGCTATGAAAAGAATAGAAAACAAAACAGAGATAAATATCTTTTTTAGGAAATTCATCTTACAGCTAAACATTGTAAGCACCCATTTTTTTATTTAACAACTATTAAAACAAACGACATTAATCATTTTTCATTCTTTAAACTTAATTTTTCAGCAAGCTGAATGAATGCACGAAAAAGCCTCTCCCCATGAAATCCCAACCCTTCAGGTGTTAGATGTGTTTCATCAGCCTTAGGTAACCCAAGCATACTTGTAAAAGCTATATATTTCTCTTCCTTAGCAATGCGCTTATGAATTTCTACTATTAAAGGGTGTTCTTTTACCCAAGGGTGCTGTTCATCAACCCCTAAGATTATCGGTAGTGAACTATCCTTCACAACATTATTTCTTACATCCAAAATCATAGTTCGCAGGTTATTATAATATGCAGATATCATTGTATCATTTTCAGCATCACTTTCACCTTGTATCCAGATAAATCCACGAACATTGATAATAAATCCTCTATTGACCAAAGAATCAATTGCATTTCTTAGTGCATTTACCATACCATCATACATACCTTTTTGTCCAGGATTTTTCCAATCCCTGTAAATACTTGTGCCTCCTAAAGAGTATTTAAAAATGGCAGGATTATATCCGGCTTTTTTCAGATTCCGGCTGAGTGTGACTTCCGGTCCAAAATGCCCATCTGGGAACAAACCTTCCTGCGGCTGCATAGTTATCCATTCCCCTTTTGAACTTGTATTATTTATAAAGGTATAATTTAGCCCAATGGAATCATCCAGATTGTATTTATCTTCCGGATAGAAAGCCGCATTACCCCGCCATCCCTGTGCATTTGACTGCCCTGCCAAGATAAATAAATCCACATTATTTTTTAATTTTGGGAAGTATGTTTTCTTTTGCTGTGAATACATTTGCACTTGTGTTTGAAAACAAAAACAAGCTATCAGTAAGTATCTATATATGTATCTCATGGTTAAATGCTTTTTATTGATTGATTATTAAATTAATTTCCCATTTCCAGATGAATTAATCCAAGATTATTTTGGAAATGGTCCCAAAGTGTAGTTCACCCAACGTCAAGACAAATCTATTGGGGGCCAAATACAATAACTAAAATTGTTTTGTATTCATTTCATAATTTATAATAAAAATAATACTTAGTAGGTATTAGATAAATAGATTATATTTGGAATATGATAGACAATATTACTAAAGCTTTTATCAAAAACAATTAAAGACCAGTATAATGGGTATAATAAGAAAGAAGGAAGGTTTTAACGATCAGAAAGCGATCGTGCTTCCTTACTCAGTTATTCATATTCTTGAAAAAGATCCAATAACCGCGCCCATTCACATTACCGATATAGGATATTATCCAAAGGCACAATATCACTTTAGAGAACGCAAACATGGATGCAAGCAAAATATATTAATTTATTGTGTAGAAGGTAAAGGCTGGTTTAAATTTAAGAATAAGAAATGCAATGTTTCTGCACAGGACTATTTCCTTATACCCGCTGATACACCGCATTCATATGGAGCTGATGTAAAAAATCCATGGACAATTTACTGGATTCATTTTAAAGGTAATGTGTCATCCCAGGTCTCAGAAAAGTTAGTTGGAATAAACAGGATGAGCCCAGCAAATTCAGAAATAGCAGCTTACCGGCTGCAGCTTTTTGAAGAGATCTACCAGTCACTTGAAAAAGGTTATACCAAAAATAATCTGCAATACTCATCAATGTGCTTGTGGTATTTTTTATGTTCGTTCCTTCATGCAGACCACTTTAAACAGTTCTCCTATGTCCTAAAAAAGGATATAGTTGATCAGATAATAGATTTTATGCAGAGCAACCTGTCAAAAAACTTCTCTTTAAAAGAACTTTCAAATGCATTCGGATATTCAGCATCACACTTTTCATACATGTTCAAAAACAAAACAGGATATGCTCCCTTGGAATTTTTTTCAAGATTGAAAATTCAGCGGTCCTGCCAATACCTTGATTCAACAGATTTGCATATAAAAGAGATCGCTTCACTACATGGATATGATGATCCATATTATTTTTCAAGAGTCTTTCGAAAAGTTATGGATGTTTCTCCGAACGAATATAGAGTAAAACAGAAAGGATAGTTAGAATAACTAAAGGATAAAGTGCATTTTGAAATCTCGAGATGTATTGCATAATATGACATTGTCCAGGCTGGACTTATACTCTTGACTCTATAATCATTCTTAAGAATACTTACAACACTGTCCACAGTATGACCTTTAACCTTCCAGGTTTCATAAAACAGGCTATCAGGACCAATGAAATTGCTTCTGTTTACAACGCTAACATTAAATGTATCTCTTAGGCTTTGAAGTTCCTGCATGGTATATCTTGCATTTAGTAATACTACCAGAAGCCCTCCATAGTATTTCGGGGCTTTTATTTATTGTTGAATCACTCCATCTGGATACACCTCCGTAAATCACCTGAATACTATCCTGATCTGGCAGACCATCCTCCTCTGGATTGATACTCCAGATCCAGACCCAGCTTTCACCATGAGCAAATCTGAATTCACTATCATCCAACGTGCAATCTCTTGTAAACCGCTTGTCATTTACCATAATGCGGGAAATACAGCTAGAGCTGCCAAAGACTGAAAATGCAGAGTCAGTATTATTTGTCACTGTCATTCTTACCTTGATCGGTTCTCCATACGAATAAACTGATTTATCAGTTGTTATCTTCATTACTCCCTGTGGAAATATGCAGGACAATAAGTAGAACAGCATAATGGCTAAAAGATTTATTTTTTTTCATTGCAGGCATCCACTGAACTTAAATTAGAATAGATGTTTATTGCCAATAAGTTAATAATGTACTTTCCTATTAGCAAGATAATTCCGGATATTCGGTTTATAACCTGGGAATTAAATTAAGAATTTTCAATACAACGAATAAGACATAAAATGTAACTTATGAAAATATGGGAGAAGCTACTCAATGAAATGAATAAGCAAAGATCACAATATCGGAAACAATTCAGGAAATCATTAGAGATATGGAGGTAAGAAAGAAAGGCAAAGGAAGATTACATCTAGATTCAAAAGATGAACGGCAACCAACAAAAATAATAATAGTAAAAGCTAGAAATATAAAGCTGTATTTCATTTAGAAACTTTTCGAAATTAATTTTTAATATTACAAATATAGGAAGGTTAATAGCAACTTACCTTATTCTTCCATTAATTTCAGAAGTTAGTATTTTAAGCAAATAAGAAATGAAAGATTTGTTACTTGACAGAAACTAAAATAAATAATTCATTTAAATGAATCTTATTTTAGCCAAACATGTGACTTATAGTGCCATCTGCCATTTAATTTGTTTATATAAATAAGTGAAGTTCCTCTATCACCAAATGTGGCATCACCAAAAAATAAAATGAACTTGCCTTTTGTAAAGTCAGGATTAAATGCGATTCTGGAGAAACCAAATATCCCAATCTCTATTTCAGGAGTACGTTTTCTGGCCTTTTTATCGGGATATGTTCCGACCTTAATCTCTATTCTTCCTTTATCCCTTATTAAAGAATAATTAAAATTTCTTTCTTCTAATTCATTGACATTGAGCTTATAAAAATATGAACTATCATATTTTTCATAGTATTGGTTGGCAGATGAAATAGTAGTGTCTCTGAAAGGTTGGAGCTTATTATCAGTATATAATAATATTTTGCTTTTATTAAATATTTCCACGCTATAAGCGTCGAAAGCTTCTGAAGCTGACTCTAGCAGTGCATCAATTTTCTTTTTATTACCTTTTGCTTCAACGAGCAGTCTCGTGAAATCTTTGAAGAATGGCTTATGATAATTGTCAAATTCTGATATTACAGAGTCATACTTTTCAGGGTACTTTGAGTAATTATGTATTTCCTGCCTTAATTCGGGACCATGGGTATAAACCGAGGGATAATAAATAATTTGATCCGTATTCATATAAGGACGTACACTTTCGTAATCATCCTTTATAACCTCCCTAAAAACATCATTAAATGCTTTCTGTTCTTCAGATTCATATTTATTTACCTTTGAGCATCCAATTAAAATAGCCAGGCAAAGAAATAAGGGAAGTATAATATTATGAAGAAACATTTTTATAACTATCCTGTAATATGAACAGTTCATGATTGATGTGCCAATATTAAGTTCATTTTTACAATAAGTCAAGCTAGGCTATTCAATTTCGAAGCAGGCATATGTAGAAATGAAAGTCCTTGACCTGTTAGGGGTGAAGTAACTACTCTAGCTTGTAAAGGAGGAAGTATTGGAAATTACAACGTTCAGTTTGATGCTTCTTCCCTATTCTCTGGAATACCCACATTCAGCACCTATTCAATGCCAACCATTACCGGGAATTGTTTTTTTATATTTTAAAGTGTATTTATTCTTTTGTCCGGGAATTATCGACAATTTTCTACTGATTAATACTACATTTTCACCTTTTAGACAAATGGAAGGCCAGTGGCAAAAAAATGGAGTTAAGTTCAGTTATAAGGATTATATGGGAAACCAGAGAAAAGCTGACGAAGCAGAATTGAAATATGCTGAGCTGCAGCATTCATCCTTAGTTGGCATTATTGTATTTAATACAGAATTTCTAATACAGGAAACCAATCCCACAGCCTCCAAAATACTAAAAAGAAAATCCCAAGACTTAAAAGGTAAACACTTCAAAGATTATCTCCATCAGCAATACAAGAATTCCTTTGATTCTTACCTTGAAAGGATAAGAAAAACAAAGAAAAGGCAGGATCACGCTTTTCAGCTAAGGAATGAGGAAGGTGAGGATATTTATATTATGCTGGAGAGCATTCCTTTTCTAGATGAAGGAAATGAAATTGAGTCAATCCACAGCATTATTATTGATTTTACTGCACAGCATTTATCTAATTTGAAAAATCAGACTAAGCTTATTCAGCTTGCCGTTGAAAACATGCTTGATCCGTTTATTATCCTTACAGCCGTGCGTGATGACTCCGATAAAATAATTGATTTTATTTACACCTACGTAAATAAAGAAGCTGAAAAAGCCAATAAATTAAAAAGAGAAGATACAATAGGTAAAAAGCTTTTAGACATTTTCCCTACTTTCAGAAATGGCAATATGTTCAATGAATTTGTAAAAGTTGCTGAGACTGGGAGACCTGTTATAAAAGAAGGTGTTTATATGGAGTTCGCAAATAAACATCAAACTATAAAAGGAATCTTTCATACCAGGATAAATAAGCTTGATAATGGAATCATTGTAACTTACAGAGATATAACGGAAAATAAAAATGCCGAAGAGAAAATAAATTCAATGATGATAGAACTTGCACGCTCAAACAGAGAGCTTGACCAGTTCACTCACATAGTAAGTCATGACCTTCAGGAACCTCTTCGTGTGGTTAGTCAGTTTACTAGACTCCTTGTGGAGAAGAACAAAGGTAAACTTACGCCTCAATCAGAAGAATATGCTTCATTTATCTTAGACGGTATCACACGAATGAATTTGCTGCTTGTAGATCTTCTGAAATATGCAAGATTGACGTCAATGGCCAAGCCCTTTGAGCTAACTGACCTTAACAAAGTAGTTTCGGATGTATTGAATGACCTGACTTTGCAAATAAATGACAATAAGACAGAGATTACTGTGGATCCTTTACCAACAATTATGGCAGTCCCTATACAGATGAGGCAGTTATTTCAAAACCTTATTGGGAACGCTATTAAATTTAAAAGTGAGACAAACTCCAGGATAAAGGTCTCAGCACAAAAAGGAACAATGAATGGTGTTTTTCGGTAAGTGACAACGGCATTGGAATAGATCCCCAGTTTTCAGAACGCATATTTTTGATCTTTCAGAGACTTAATGAACGTGAAAAATATGATGGCTCAGGCATTGGACTTACTATTTGCAAGAAAATTACTGAACGTCATGGCGGGCAAATCTGGGTCGAATCCGAATTAGGAAAAGGCTCAACCTTTTATTTCACAATACCTGAAAATATTTAATTAACATACCGATAATTTATTCTGAATCACCATGAATTCTGATGAAACAAAACCAATGATATTCGGGTACAATTTATAAATTTACATATCTTATTTCAGGAGTAACTCGGATGAAAGCATTCTTTACTTTATTTCTTATTGTTATTACTTCTTTTTCTTTAACTGCTCAATCTATTGTTAAATCAAATAATAACAAATTGGCAAAAAACTCATCTACAAAATTCAAGGCATATGTTATAGTGAATTCCATAGAGAAAGACTTGGAAAATATTGGTTTACAACAGGCCAGCTTTGAAGAGAAGATCAAAGATGCTGTGGCATCTGAGGGAATTCAGATTATTCCTATAGCAGATATGGAAAAGCACGGAGAATATTACTTATATATTTATGTGTCTTTGAAAGATAGTTTGAAAATTAATACCAAAAGTTATTCTGGAGGCGTAGGGAATTCTATGATAGAAGGGATTTATCCAAATAAGTCGTATACGTATAAAGATGTATCAGATATTACTTCATCAGTTAAAAAATATATTAGAGATTATATTAAAAAAGTAAAAGCACCCAATGTCAAAATGGGCCGATAATCTCATTGATGACTAATCTCATTGAGGATATTCTTGCAGGCCGTTGGTCTATAATGAACACAATTTTTTAAGTGGCTAAAGCTAAGCACTACCACTTTTATTTCCAGCACAAATCTAGTTTTTCTCTTAGTAAGATTCTATCTATACTGCGTCTTTAGCTCTTTCTTAGGTGCCAAATGGCACTATTTAACAAGCAGCATTTTTGATGAACTTTCAAATGCTTTTCCATCTTCAAAAGAGACTGCTCTTAATCTATAAATGTAAGTCCCGCTTGAAACCTGCTCATTATTCATGTTCTTTCCATCCCATAGAATACTATGATACCCTGCCTGTTGTGAGTTTATTGTAAATGATCTTACCTTATTTCCCATAATATCATAGATCGTGATCTCAACCAGGGACTGCTTTAAAAGAGCATATCGAATAGTTGTGGAAGGGTTAAATGGATTAGGGTAGTTCTGATTTAATTCAAATGTGCGAACTATACTTTCTTGTCTGTCAACATCTGAAGTCTTTGGTTTATTTGTTATGATAAGGCCGTAAAATCCTGCTGAAAACAAGTATTTCCCTGCCATTGAGACTGAAAGTGGTTGAAAATCCTCAGGAGTAGGAATAATCTTCCATGTATTACCATAGTCCTCTGTGTAATGCAATCTGGTTATGATATTATCAGCTCCACGAACGTCGGATATAATAACATAACCTCTTTTACTGTCTAAGGGCAGAAAATCTAAAAATATCAGTAAATAAATTGATGAATCAGGAAGTTCTACTTTACTTCCCACATACCAGGAATGGCCATGATCAAAGGATCTCATAAAACCAAATCCTCCTGACCAAAGTGTATCTTTACCTGCTTTGTATAGCTCAAAAGTCTGAACACCTCCAAATTCATTGATCAACTTGAGTGTTTTTCCTCCATCTGAAGTATTATATATTTTCATTAAATCATAATTATCCCATCCTTTGCTTCCAATTATAATTCCATTCATTTTATCCCAGAACTTTACATCAAAGTAGAGAGTATCGTCTGACCTGTCACTTAAAGTATCCCAGCTTGCTCCACCATTTGTTGTATGAAGAAGAATACCACCTCTTTTTTTTCCATTATCCATATCTCCTGTAATCCAGCCCGTTGAATCATCAAGAAAACATATTCCTCGCAGTAGATGATCACTGTCACCACTGTTTTGCTTTATCCAGCTGTTTCCGCCATCTTTTGTTGCAAGTATCAGGCCCCCTTCACCAATTGCAAAACCTGTATTATTATTCAGGAAATAGACTCGCCTTAATTCCTTTGGTTCAAATGGAAGGGACTGTTTATGCCATGATTCACCGCCATCGGTTGTCCTTACAATTTCCTTTGAAGATATTGCCCAGCCATGAAGAGAATCACTGAATGTGATTTTCTTAAGTTGTGAATTTACTTCTGTTTTAATTATCCTCCATTGATATTGTGGAGGTGTCTGTGACAGGCAGAGGCCAGATATTAAAAGGATTAAAAAGAGTGATAGAACCGGGATCGTTTTCTGCATATCGTGTAATTATCCCTGAATTAAATTGTTATGAACTTTATCGCAAAATTCATTTATGATACCGAGTAAAAATTATTGATTCCCAAGTAAATATGCAAGCCTGGCCAAAATGCTTTTAACAAATGCTTCTAATATTTTTATATTTTATTTTCTATTCTTCACTTGCCTGCCATTATTTCTTTTACTATGTTCGCTATATACTTTTAATCAAACAATTCAAAAGGAGAACTATCGATATATTTTATACTTCATTTATACTCTTCTATTCTGCACAAAAAATGGAGTCCTGAAATATGAAAAAGATAGTTCTTATTCTTATCTTCTTATCGTTATCTTTCTCTAGTTCATTCTGCCAGTATTATATTGGTGATGCCGAAAGGTTATT
>JAUZPB010000082.1 GCA_030706145.1 Bacteroidota bacterium | reverse complement strand
TTATGCAATAAAAGCCGAGCAGATACTGAAAAATGTCTCCGGAGCTGCAGACGTTGTTGCAGAAAGAGTTCAGAACGGCTACTACATGGATATACAGGTAAAACGTGAGGCTGCTGCAAGGTACGGAGTGAACATTCGTGACCTTCAGGACATAATTGAAACGGCTATTGGCGGGCAGAACCTCGGAATTGTCCTGGAAGGCAGAATGAGATTCCCGATCAGAATGAGATACGAAAGAGACTATAGAAACAATATTGAAGAATTAAAGAACCTTATAGTACCAGTTTCTTCTTCCTCTGCAATGGCTTCAACTGGAGGCGGAGGTGGAATGTCACAGGGAAGCGGTTCTATGGGCGGCGGCGCATTTGTGGGCGGCGGCGCATTTGTGGGCGGCGGCGCATTTGTGGGCGGCGGCGCATCGCAGTCGGGTATGTCATCTATGGGCGGAGGAAGTTCAAGAACAATCCAGACAGCTTCATTTGCAGGAACCGGTTCTAATGATAATTCTTCTTCACTTATGGAAAATAATCCTAATTCGACTGTTTATCTTCCACTATCAGAGCTTGCGGATGTGAATATATTAACCGGTCCGCCTATGATCTCAAGTGAAAACGGAATGCTGAGATCCATTGTATTTATGAATACGCGCGGCCGCGATATGGGAAGTGTAATGGTAGATGCAAAGAAAGCTATCGAGCAAAATCTGAAACTTCCTTCCGGATACTCCTATAACTGGAGCGGTCAGTATGAAAGTAAAGTAAGAGCGCAAAGGACAATTACAATCATTATGCCTGTTGTATTCCTTATCATATTTGTACTGCTGTACTTTACACTTAAGGATTATAAGGAAGCAGGTGTTGTAATGCTTTCTGTTCCATTTGCTCTTATCGGCGGAATGTATATGGTTTATGCCATGGGGTATAACTTCTCAGTAGCCGTATGGGTTGGATTTATAGCCCTTTATGGTATTGCAGTTGAAACCGGTGTTGTAATGGTGGTTTATCTGCATGAAGCTTTGGATAAAAGACTAAGGGCTCATCAAAGAGGTGAAAGAGTAGAGATAACAAAGCAGGATATCTATGAGGCAACTGTTGAAGGATCTGTACTAAGGTTAAGACCAAAGGTAATGACAGTTGCAACTGCAATGATAGGACTTGTTCCGGTTATGTGGTCAACAGGAACGGGAAGTGATGTTATGAAACCCCTTACTGCTCCAATGATAGGCGGCCTTCTTACAAGCGCAATACATGTTCTTGTTGTTACTCCAATTCTCTTTGCGATAATGAAAGAACGTGCACTTAAAAAAGGCAAGCTAGAAGTTTCGAAAATGGCAGACTGGATGAAGGAAGGAGACTAAAAAAAAAATTATGAATAATAGTAAAATGAAAAAAGTTGTAGATATATTGAAGCTTTTACCTGCTGTGATAATGGTGATGATAATTATATCTTCGCAGATCAATGCGCAGACGCTTGATTCTCTTATTACAGAGGCAGTGAATAATAATCCAAGGCTAAGATCACTGAAGGCAAAAACGAGTTCAGCTGAGTTTAGAGCGGAGACTTTTAATACATATCCTGCTCCTACTCTTGGAATACAGTTTTCTGAGATCCCATTTAGCAAGTACAATATTCTGAATGATGCGCAGTCAAATGAGCTCTCACTCTCCCAGATGTTTATGCTTGGGGGTAAGGTCAACGCCATGACAGAAAGTGAAAGAAAAAATGCTATTGTTCAGGCAGATAACTACCAGATCTATAAAGTAAACCTTATCGGCCAGATAAAGATGAGCTATTACAATCTATGGCTGATCGAAAGGAAAATAGAAGTTCAGAGGAAAACAATAGATCTGTACAATAATTTAATAGACTTTCTGAGCACAAATTATTCTGTAAACAGGGCTAGTCAGGCCGACTTACTAACGTTAAAAGGAGAAATTTCTTCAAACCAGACACAGTTAGTCACGCTTGGAAGAGAACTAGAGACAGAGACATATAAGCTTAATAAGCTCTTAGGCCGTGATCTTTCTTCAATGGGAATAAAAACAGTAAAGGTAATTCCAAACGATTCACTTACAGTTTCGCAGTCAGAGCTGGAAGAAAGGCTTGCAGCGGTTAACCCTGCACTAAAACAGATGAATAGTATGGTTGAGATGAACAAGGCTATGATCACCTCAAATCAGAAGGATAAAATTCCAGACCTTATGCTTCAGGCAATGGTAATGCGCCAGCCTCAGGGAATGCCTCTAACAACCAAAACAGATCTGTCTATGCTTTCAATGGAAGAGCCAAAGACAGAATATATGTATTCACTTATGGCTTCTATTACACTGCCGTTTGCCCCATGGGCTTCAAAAAAATATCAAGCCAGGGAAGAAGAGCTTTATGCAGGAATTAAAGGAATTGAGTATGAAAAGACAGATATGCAAAGAGAAATGACAGCGCAGCTTAAGGCATCTGTTTCTAAATATCATACATCGGTGGATCTAATGAAGCTATATATAGGAAATGTAATTCCATTATATGAGCAGGCAGCACAGGCGCAGCTGACAGCCTATCAGAGCAGCCAGACAAACGTTAATACAATAATTGATACTTATAGAATGCTTTTAATGCAGCAGATGAATTACTACATGGCACAAGCTGACTCGCAGATGTCTCTTGCAGAGATCGAAATGATGGTTGGCGGGTCGATTAAGTAAAAGCATAAAATATTACAGGGATTATCCATGAAAGTGAAAGAATTTATAAAAGGATATAAAATGAAGACGTTAAAACTATTAATTATACCTTTAATTATTTTCGGTGTAATTATAACCGGATGCACAAAGAAAAACAGTGACAATGATGGACATCAGCATTCACAGGAATTAAAGAAAGAAGCTGGCAAAGAATATTATACATGCACAATGCACCCGCAGGTTATTTCCGATAAGCCTGGTGTTTGCCCGATCTGCAATATGGAGCTGGTTAAAAAAACTGTAGATCAGTCTTCTGATGCTTCGGCTGCTACACCTAAAGATATGGAAGGCATGATTGCACTAAATGGAAACAAGCTGGTTTTGGCAAATGTTACCACAGAAAAAGTTGAACGTACTAGTCTTAATAAAGAACTTAATGCTTACAGCTATATGGATTTTGCAGAGCAAAATAGAAAGCTTGTCAGTGCAAGGTTTAATGGAAGAATTGAGAAGCTCTTTATAAACAGAACAGGGGAGAATATACGTAAAGGCCAGCCGCTATTTGAAATTTACAGTCCTGATATTGTGCAAGCCCAGAATGAATATCTTATAGCTCTTGGAAATAATGCTCAGCAGATCAGTTATGGACTGAGTCAGGCAAATGGCAATGCAAGACAAAATAACCTGCTAACTTCTGCGAGAAAAAAACTAGAGCTGTTTGGAATAACAGAGCAGCAGATAAAAAATCTTGAAGCCACAAAGGCAGTAAAGCTTACAATTATATATTATTCGCCAATCAGCGGAACTGTTATTGATAAGAAAGTGCAGGAGGGGCAGTATGTTAACGAAGGAGCAGTTTTATACGATGTAGCCGATATGTCAACACTATGGAGCATATCAGAAGTCTATGAAAAAGATCTCTCAGCTGTAAAGATAGGGAGTAAAGCTGCGCTTAATCTTCAGGCATATCCGGGAAAGACATTTGAAGGGAAAGTAACCTTTATTTATCCGGTGCTGAATTCTGCGTCACGAACAGTTAAGGTTAGAAGCGAATTTGCAAATAAAGGAAACCTTCTTAGACCACAGATGTATGGACAGACAACATTTAAGAGCAATATGGGCTCAGGACTGCTTGTTCCATCAGGAGCAGTACTCTTTACAGGAAAAAGAAACATTGCCTGGGTGAAGACTTCTGATGGAATGTTCGAAAGCCGCACAGTTGAAGTAGGAAATAAGTTTGGTGATAAATATGAAGTCCTTTCAGGCTTAAAAGCAGGTGATGAAGTAGCTGCAACAGGTGGTTTCTTAATTGATTCTGAAAGCCAGCTGCAAAGCGGTGGCGGTACATCTGCACATCAGCATGGCGGAATGAACATGGACAATAAAGGTCAGTCAAATCAAAAGGGGAACTCCGGAAATCAGCAGATGGATCCCAATATGAAAATGTAATATGTTCGAACCATTATAAATAATAGATCAAACAAAACAATCAAAAAAAGATGGAGAAAAAATGAAGAAGTCAGCAATGTTATTAAAAGTCGGTTTACTTGTTGCTTTAATGTCTGTTAGCTATAGCGGGCAAGCCATGGCGCAGGAAAAGGGATCAAAAAAAACGCATGAAATGCAAATGCAGAATAATGACAAGAAGAGTTCATCAAATAAAAACGCAAAATCAGCCAGCAGTAAAGATCAGTCAATTATTCGCAAAGGCGTAATTGATGTTAACGCAATTGATAAAAATAAAGATGGTAAGGTATATCAGGATCAGATGGACTGGAACGTAATTAGCGATAAGCCAGGGACATGCCCGCTTTGCAAAATGACATTAGAGCAGGTTACAATAAAGAAAGCTAAGGAAAACCTAAAAGCTAATGGATTCAAGGTAAAGTAAAAAAGTTAAAATAGCAGCTCTTACAGATTTGAAATGGGACATCACCCAAAGAAAACAATTTGGCAAAAGCTGCAGCTAATGGATCAGCCGGACCTTATTAGTTATGTCCGGCTTATTCTTTTTTGCAGGTCTTAAGTTCGACTTATCTTTCTACTCACAAAAACTATTAGGAAGTATGCCTGGATAGCTGGTTTAATTGTATTTGTGCTGGTATCAATTGCAGGATTTTACGGGGGGATTGCTGCACATTAAAACCCAGTAAGGTTATCAAATTGGAAATAATATAAAGCCTCAAATTCTTTTCGAACTTGAGGCTTTTTTGTGCTAATACATGGAGAAAAATTATGCAGTTTAAGAAATGAATATCAAAGTAGTTTTTATTATATTCTTTTACCTGTTTGACAAAATTAAGGAAACAGTAAAGTGAAAAAAATCCTATTTGTTTTAATAGTAGTGAATTGCTTATTTATTAGCCTCAGGGCACAGATATATAGAGGCTATGCACAGGAAATGTTTTTGCTTTCGCAGCCTGATGCAAGAAGTGAGTCAATGGGAAGGGGAAGTGCGGTACTTTATGGAAGTCCGTTTACAAATTTCTATAATCCTGCAAGCTCTTCTTTCTCCAGGGGGGTAAATGCTGAAGTATCACATCTTGAATTTACATTTCCTATAGGTCTGAGGAGTAATTATGATGTATATGGAGCCGGAGTTAATTTAGGCAAATATGGAAGTATTGCATTTAATTATATGCATTCTGTACTTGGTCTGGTGTTTTTATATACTGATGAAAATAATCCAGATATTCTAAGCGAACATAAACCTGAATCGAATATTTTTATGCTTAATTATTCGCGTAATATTATTAAAGGCCTGTCAGCGGGAGTAAATATTAATTGTTTCCAGGATAAGCTCGGAAATAAAGAATTTAATAGCTGGACATATGACTTTGGTTTACTAAAGAAATTTAGTTTCGAATCAGAAAAGATAAATCATGGCCTGTATCTTGGACTTAGCTTTACAAATTTTACAAATACGAAATTATCAATATCCGGAACACAGTATGATTATCTCCCTTCAATATTGCGCATTGCTGCCGGATATGAATTAGATCCGCAAAGTAAAATAGGTGATTACCAGATCTTTAAGGCTCTTCTTACAACCCAGTATATGGATCTCTTAAATGCAGATGAATATTCGCATTTTCAGCTTGGATCAGAAATAACCCTATTAGAAATATTAAAGGTCAGAGCTGGTTATTTTACAATGGGTCTTAATAATTATGGTGTAGTCGGAGATGTAAAAAGGCTAAATGAGGCTACTTATGGACTGGGAATTGAACTGCCCTTTAGGAAAATTTCCAATGTGCCGTTAAATATCAGATTTGACCACACTTCGCTTCCTTTCCCAACCTATAACGTAGAACATCCGGGAGGGAAAAATTGCCCGGTTTATTCCCTTAGTATGTCATACGACTTTTAAGGACGACTGGTAAAGGTTGTGTAAAAATGCACGATATTTTTACTGATATTTTTATCTTTAAAAAAGTTTATGTATATTTTTGAATATTGAAAATCTTTTTAGAAAATCCCAAACAGCTAAAAGCTATAAATAAGGCTTCACCGAATTTTGACAATAGTGAGCCCAACCATAAGCAAAACGCTGTACTGCATTTAAAGAGGTAAACTTGTTAGTACATTTAAAAAAACAGATTAAAAATCTTCCTGCCGCAATATTGTGGATTTGGATAGGTATTGTTTTTGCCGATGCAGCTAACTTGGATGACTTTTTCTTTAAAAACAGTATTATTCACACCGATATTCAGGAAAGCTCTGAGCAGTATTTCTCAGGTGTTCAATTAACAGGTGTTTCGCATTTTAGCACGTATAATTCTTCTCAGGAAATTTCCAGAAAAACACAGACATTCCCTAAAATAAAAAAATACTCTTATGATGAGGATAGTCCCTCACTTGCACCTGATATAAGCAATTCTTCAGAGGGAATCTGTTCTGTACTTCAGAATGGCAAACAATTTCACAAATTTATTCCCATCAGCAAACTACTTTATCTTCAGAACTGTACACTTCTGATTTGAGATCCATCTCCTTCAAAATAATTACTTTCAAGCCGGCTCCGTAACATTTAGGACAAGTCCTATTAGTTTTAGTATGGAGTGTATTTAATATTCTTAAGTGTATATACTATTATTAATATTGTAGCTACTATTATACGCTGAACATTGAGACCTCAGTAGTATTGGCACCAGAATATATACTACTGACTTTTACTCAGTTCAATATTATTCTACACGTGTATCCACACAGAGCAGACCGGCAGTGTAACATCATTTAATACAACGTATGAATTTTAAATAATTTTGGATGAGGTATGAAAATTATAAATATTTTCCTTTATACAATCCTCGTGCTTAATGTTAGTCTTCTCAAAGGGAGTACTCCGGATCCGCTTACACTTCAGGATGCACTTAAGGAAGCGCTGAGGGCAAACCTGGATCTGAAGGTTTTCTATCAAAATCAATTAATGGCCCAATCAGATATAACAACAGCAGGGCTAAGGAACAATCCGCAATTAAACCTTATAGGAGATGTTCTTCCAGCTCCTGGAGAAAGGTTTAATCCCTTTAACAAATCATTCGGTGCATCCTTATCTTTTCCACTGGATATAGCAAATCACCGTGCACGAAGAATTGACATTGCAAATGAAGAATTTAGTGCCGTGAACTTTCAGTTTATGGATCAGGTACGTCAGACAGTGCAGAAAGTAAAGACGGCTTATTATGCAGCCCTTGCAAAGAGAGAGAAGCTCGAGCTAGCTAATATTAATCTATCCAGTCTTGATTCTTTGGTAAAGTTGAACCGTATTCGTGCACAGCAGCTCGCCATACCTGAAATAGATGTAACAAGATCAGAATTTGTTCGCGAACAATTCAGAAGTGAAGTTCAGAGTGAGGAGACGGACTATCTAGCCTCATTGATTGACTTACAGGTTCTAATGGGCCGAAGTTCAACGACCGATAGTATAGCGCTCGCATCAGATATAGAAGATCTTACACCTCCAGATACTATTTCCATAGAGAATGCATTAAGCTATGCAATTGAACACCGGCCTGATTTTCAGGCAATAATAAAACAAACAGACGTTGAAAAAGCAAACCAGAGGCTGCAGCAGTCGCTTAATTCAATAGAACTATCAATTTCAGGTGATTATTCGCAGCAGCAGTCGACAAATTTTATGGGAATAAGCATGAGTCTCAATCTTCCTGTTTTTAACCGCAATCAGGGGGAAATTGAAAAGAGCATCTACAGAATTGAGCAGAACGAACTATCTATTCAGTCACTTAAGGTATCAATGCGGGCAGAAATTCAGAAAGCGCACAAAGATATGATAAATCTCTGGAAGATGGTTGAAAAACAGAAAGAGATACTTATCCCTCAGGCAGAACAGATCCTTAAGACAATTGAATATTCTTACCGCTCAGGCAATACAACAATGTTAGATTACCTCGAAGCACAAAGATCATTCACTGAAACCAGAATTAATTATATAGATACACTATACCGTTATCATTTAAGCCAGGAGGCTTTTGAGACGGCAATATCAAAGGAGAATTTCTAATGAAGAGCGCAAAAATAATAATTCCCATATTATTGGTAATTTCATCATTAATGGTGTCCTCATGTGAAACTACAGAATCAAAATCGATCGATCAGTCACAGGCAAAAAGGTCATATCGTCCTCCTCAAGTAAAAGATGAAGGAAGGTTCATTAAGGTCGATATGTCACAAACAGATCAACTAGCTTCATATAATGCTGAGAAAAAAGTCATTTCAACAGAGCTTAAAGCTCCCTGCAAAATTCTTATTTCGTCAATAAAAATGAATGGGCAGTCACCATCGCTTATTTACGAATCCAATGAACTATCGGAAACTGTTTCAGATTATCAAAAAACAAAAGTACTGCTTGAAAAGTCAACCCGGGAAACCAGAAGGCTAAAAGAACTTATTGCTCATCAAGCAGCAGCAGGTAAAGAATTGCTGGAAGCACAGGCTGAATTAGATCAGGAGAATGCAACACTCTCTTCTCTTGATAGCAAGCTTCGCGTCACTGGCCTGAATGTTAGTCATTCATTACAGCTTTCACCAGGCAACGTACTAGTAGTTGCAGACATACCAGAAAGTCAGCTAGGACGGATCAGAGTCGGTAGTTCAGTAAACATTGTTTTTAATTCATATCCGACAGAAAAATTTTCAAGCAGAATTTCAGAGATCGGTAGTGTAGTTGACCCAATAACCAGATCAGTTAAAATTCAGGCAGTGCTTCAAAACAAAAGCGGGAAACTGCTTCCGGGTTTTTATGGACAGATGCTTCTGGGGTTAAGCGAAATGTCTGCAATCACTATTCCAGTTTCAAGCGTTTTTACGGCTAGGGGCAAATCATATCTTTTTGTTGAAAACCAACCGGGCGAGTTTGAACGCAGAGAAGTAATCATTGGTGTCCAGGGCGATGACTGGGTCGAAGTACTACAGGGTGTAAGTTCAAATGAAAAGATAGTTACAAAAGGCACAATGCTATTAAAATCACTTAGCTTCGGTTATTGAGTAACATTGAGGAGGACATAAAATATGTTAAGGAAATTTGTGAACTTTGCTCTTGAGCAGAGATATCTAACGATTGCACTTGCATTGATGCTAGTTGGACTTGGTATATGGGCTTATTCACAGTTAAAAGTAGAAGCCTATCCAGATGTTGCTGATGTTGAAGTTGTTATAGTATCTCAGTTTGCCGGAAGAGCAGCCGAAGAAGTTGAGCAGCAGGTAACACTGCCGCTTGAGCGTGAATTAAACAGCATTCCTCATTTGCTTACAAGACGTTCAAAAACGATTTTTGGGCTTTCGGTGATCGACCTGACTTTTGACAATAAAGTGGATGATTACTTTGCAAGGCAGCTTGTTCTTGAAAAACTTCGTGATGTTGATCTACCAGATGGAGTACAGCCGCAATTAGGGCCACTCTCGACTCCAGTTGGAGAGATATACCGTTATGTGCTTGATGCTCCAGAGGCTGTATCATCTATGGAACTTCGAACGACTCAGGACTGGGTGATTGTTCCTAAACTTCTACAGGTGCCAGGAGTAGCTGATGTTGTTACTTTCGGTGGACTTGTAAGACAGTTCCATATAATAGTTAATCCGCAAAAACTTCAGGACTATGGACTTACGGTTTCACAGCTTATGGATATAATAAAAGCAAATAATATTAATACCGGAGGGAATATTCTTGAAAGGGGTGCTCAATCTTTAGCAATTCGCGGCATTGGGGCGGTTACCAACAAGAAGGAAATAGAAAATATCGTTCTTATGTCAAGGAAAGGAGTGCCTGTTCTTCTAAAGGATGTTGCAGCTGTTGATATAGGAGCTATGCCTCCATCGGGCATTCTTGGTTATAGTATTCCGGCTTCAAACATCGACCACGCAAAAGCAGTACAGGGGTTGATATTAATGAGACGTGGAGAAAACCCCAATGAAGTTTTGGAAGGAATACAAGAAACAATAAGAAAAATTAATAGCTCATTACCTTCAAATATCAAGATAAATGTGCTATATGACAGACGAGAACTTGTTGATAATACCTTGCACACTGTTTCTCATACACTGCTTGAAGGAATTATAATAGTAATGTTCGTAATATTTTTCTTTCTTGGAAATATCAGGGCAGCTCTGGTTACTGCAGTTACAATTCCCTTATCCTTACTCTTTGCCTTTATCTTAATGAATCTAAGTGGCATTCCTGCTAATCTTTTGTCTCTGGGTGCTATTGATTTCGGTATTATTGTTGATGGAGCCGTAATAATGACAGAAAATATTATGAGGCACCTTAAGCACAGAAAAGAAGGTCAGAAGGGGCAGCAAGGGACATTGGGGACAATCAAAGATGCGGCTAAGGAAGTTGAACGTCAAATATTCTTTTCAGTTGCTATTATCATACTAGCCTATCTTCCTCTTTTTACACTTCAGAGGGTTGAGGGAAAACTGTTCTCACCAATGGCTTACACACTTTCCTATGCCATACTTGGCTCACTTGTTTTTGCTTTGAGCCTAATACCTGTACTACTTTCATTTGTTCTGAAGAAAAAAGTAACTGAGTGGGAAAATCCCATATCCAGAAAACTGCAATCAGTTTATGAAAAAATGCTTCCATCGATACTAAGATACAAATATGCGATTGTGTCATTGACAGTTCTACTAGTTACAATAACAATAATTATTGCAGGCAAAATGGGTACAGAATTTCTACCGAACCTTGATGAAGGATCGGTAAACATCCGTACAATATTAGCAACGGGTATTAACTTGCAGGAATCGGCAGAAATAGCGAACAGTATACGTGATGAAATTAGCAAGTCTCCCGAAGTAAAGAGCGTGATCTCTCAGGTCGGAAGGAATGAAGACGGGACTGATCCATATGGCCCAAACAGGATAGAAACATTTGTCGGGCTATGGCCATATAAACAATGGAAGGCAGGAATGACCAAACCCGTTCTTCTGAAAGATCTAAAATACAGGTTAGAAAAAAGATTTCCAGGTGCACAGTTTGCATTCTCGCAGCCTATATTGGATAACGTAAGTGAAGCTGTCACCGGATCAGTTGCTGATCTTGCCGTTCTTATTACTGGACCAGATCTTGATACATTACGTTTGATCGGAAACTCTGTTCTTAATGTTGTAAAAACAGTAAAGGGAGCATCAGAATATGGGATTGAGCAGGAAGGGCCGCAGTCTCAGCTCATTATACGTGTCGACCGCGAGCAGGCTGCGCGGTACGGAATAAATGTTGCCGATATTCAATCAATTGTTGAATCAGCATTGGGCGGAAAAACAGTAAGCAAAACTTTTGAAGGCGAGAAAAGATTCGATATAGTTGTGCGCTACCCAATTGAGGTTCGTTCCTCTACAGATGATATTGGCTCAATAATTCTGACTTCCCCCAATGGAGAAAAAATACCCCTGAAAGCTTTAACAGAAATCTACTTTGCTGATGGGGCTACTATGATCGCAAGGCAAGACGGGCAGAGGCAGATCTCTGTAAGGACAGATATAGATGGGCGCGATCAGGGAGGTTTCGTAAAGGAAGCACAGAAACTGGTATCAAAAAAAGTAAAACTGCCACAAGGTTATTCTATTGATTGGGGTGGGCAGTTTGAGAACCTTACACGAGCCAGCCACAGGCTAATGATCGTAGTACCGATAACTGTAATTATTATCTTCACAATTTTATTTATGCTCTTTAAGCAGGTAAAATATGCACTTATTGTGCTTGCAAATGTTCCATTTGCTCTAATAGGTGGAGTAATGGCACTTATAATAAGGGGTATGAACTTTAATGTTTCAGCAGGCGTGGGATTTGTATCGCTTTTTGGAGTTGCTGTAATGAGCGGAGTACTGCTAATCTCCCGGTTCAACCAGCTAAGGTTTGAACAGGGGTATCCGCTTCAGGAAGCAATTATTGAAGGAGCAAGAATCCAGCTTCGACCAATCTTAATGATGATGACAGTTGCACTGATAGGGCTAATCCCAGCAGCTTCAGCAACAGGAATTGGGTCAGACGTGCAGCGTCCACTTGCCACTGTCATTGTAGGCGGACTTGCTTCTGCTTTGATTCTTACATTAACCGTTCTTCCTGGGCTGTATGCAATTGTTGAAAGAAATTCAGATAGTACAAAAAAATAAAAATTAAAGTTACTACTCAGTGAAAAATTAAAATTGAATATGGGTTTGCCATCGAAGGCTGGCAAATTATGGGACTTACAAATTCAATCAATTATTTCAGAATAAATTATTTTTTACTGGGTAGTAATAATTTATTTATTAAATTATAAAAAAATATAATATTACTTAACTTTTGAGGTATTATCATCTTATGAATATTTTAATGACCTTATCTCAGCTGGAAGTCACCGGTGCGGAAGTCTATGCGGTAACAATTGCAGAAAAATTGATTGAAAAAGGTCATAATGTATTTATCATTTCAGATACATTGACAAAATCTACTTCAGCTAAATATCATACATTATCGCTTACCAAAAGATCCTTTTTTAACAGGGTAAGAAATGTAAAATATCTTACAAGGTTTATAAAAGAAAACAATATTCAGATTGTTCATGCCCATTCGAGGGCTTCAGCCTGGGTTTCCTGCTTTGCATGCAAAATATGTAAGATCCCGCTGATTACTACGGTTCATGGAAGGCAGTCAACTCATCTTTCCAGAAAACTTATTAAAGGTTTTGGCAATTATTCTCTTGCAGTCTGTGAGGAAATTGAAAAGCAGCTGGTTAGGGACCTAGGCCTGCCAAAAAATCAGGTTGAGGTCCTAAGAAATGGATTTGAAATAGATAAGAAAGAAACTGCAGAACTGAATGCCCCTGAAAAACCTGTTGTTACTTACATAACCAGACTTTCAGGTCCAAAAGGGGAACTTGCTTTGCAACTGCTTGAGAAGATTGAAAACAATAGAGACCGCTTTAAAAATATTCATTTCAGATTAGTCGGTGGGCAGGAAATCCCTGAAAAATTCTTAAAATTCAGAGACAAATTCGAATTTATAGGTTATATTGATAGCCTGAAAGGCTATATCGACAATTCATCAGTTGTTATAGGAGCAGGCAGAATTGCCGTGGAAGCATTATTGCGAGGTAAACCTACTATTGCTGTAGGCGAAGCTACAAGCATAGGGCTCATTGATCCTGAAAGAATAAATTATGCTCTTCAGACAAATTTCGGCGATATGGCTGAATTTGAAAGGATGTTTGATTTTGATATGCTCTTAAAAGATATTGAGAAGGGAGTAAATGAAAGGAAATGCCATAAAGATGTCCGGGAAAAAATAATCCAGGAATTTGATATAAACCGGATTGCAGGCAGGATTGAATATCTCTATCAAAGCATACTTGTAAGATATCATAAAAGAGAAATTCCTGTTGTAATGTACCATCGCATTATTGAAAGTAAAACACAGGCAGGCAGGCATGGCATTTATGTAACAGCTCCACAATTCGAAGAGCATATGAAATACCTGAAAGACAGTGGGTATGAGACTATTGGTTTTGATGAAGCATTAAAAATAAACAGATTAGATGTCTGTAAGAAGTATATAATCATTACTTTCGATGATGGATATAAAGATAACTATGAGCTTGCTTTTCCGATACTTAGAAAGTATAACTTTAAGGCTGTAATCTTTCTTGTCGCCGGACTAGATTATAATAAGTGGGACTGTACTACTGATAGTGAGCCAAGATTGACTTTCATGAACAGAGAGGAACTTCTGGAAATGCAGCACTATGGTATTACTTTCGGCGCTCATACGCTGACACACCCTGACCTTAGCTCTATTGGACTTGATGAAACTTGCCGTGAGATCAGTCAATCAAAGAAAATACTCGAGGAAAAGCTGTCCACTAAAGTAAATTACTTTGCTTATCCTTACGGAGCATTGAACGATAAGATAAAGGAAATTGCTGCATCTTCAGGATTCACGCATGCTATTGCAACTGATAGTGGACCTATTGGTATTCATGAAGATCTTTACCATATCAGGCGCATTGGGATTTTCCCTAACACTAATCTAAGCGGATTTAAGCGGAAAGTGAAGGGTAATTATTCCTTTAGGAAAATTAAGGACCGGACGGTAATAGAAAATATCCCCACACCAAAAATTAAATGACCTTTATTGCCATTAGACATTAAATAGTGAGTAGCCGGCTTGCCTGTCAGTAATGCGGATGAGTTTTTAATTTATGTAGGTAAGTTTTAGAGAATATTAATCCTGTTTTCATCTTATTTTCATATTTGTATTTTATATTCGTTTCTTAAGTGTTCCGGGTTTGACAAAAACAATTATTTGTTAATAGTCCAAGAGGCACAAAATGAAAAGGATCTTTAATCTAGTACTTTCCACAGTTTTACTTCTGTTGTTTTTCCTCATAGCTCCTTCATTTGCCCAGACTTCTGGCTATAAGGTAAGTGGTAGTATAGAGATTGGCGGCGAAAGCAGATGGGATTACTGTATAGTTGACACTCTCAATCACCGGCTTTTTGTCTCACATTCAGATAGGATCCATATAGTCGATCTTATTACAAAGAAAGTCACAGGTGAAATTACAGGCTTAAATGGTGTTCATGGAATTGCTTTCGCTTATGATCTGAATAAAGGATATATAAGTAATGGTAGAAGCGACAGCGTTACGGTCTTTGATATGAAAACACTCAAAGTAACCGGAAATATCCATGTGACAGGTAAAAATCCTGATGCAATTATATATGATCCGGCTTCTCAAAGAATTTTTACTTTTAACGGCAGATCCTCAAACGCAACAGCAATTGATGCCGGAACTGATACAATTGCAGGCACTGTCAAGCTCGACGGTAAGCCAGAGTTTTCAGCTCCCGACCTAAAGGGAAATATGTATGTTAATATAGAAGATAAAAGCTTAATTGAAAAGTTTGATTCAAAGCAGCTAAAAGTTCTTAATAAATGGCCAATAGCACCGTGCGAAGAACCGAGCGGGCTTGCAATTGATATAAAAAACAACCGGATATTTGCAGTAGGAAGCAATAAGAAAATGGCTGTACTTGACTTTGCCACAGGTAAAGTAGTGGCGACTGTACCTATAGGTAATAGGCCTGACGCATGTGCTTTTGACCCGGTTACAGGCCTCGTCTTTAGTTCAAATGGTGAAGGTTCACTTACAGTAATAAAGCAGGTGTCTTCAGACAGCTATAAAGTAATTGATACAATTCCTACTATGAAGGGCCTCAGGACACTATCTCTTGACCCGTCTACACATAATATATATCTTATCGGCATGATTGAGGGTAAAGATAAAAAGATGAGTTTCGGTGTAATGATTGTCTCTAAGTTTTAATTTTACATTACAGGAAAAAGTTTAAGATGAGGATCCTGATAATTGAAGATGACGTAAAAATCTCATCTTCACTTTCAAAGGGCTTAAAACAGGAGAGCTTTGCAATAGACCAGGCTTTTGACGGCCTCGAGGGGGAAAGACTTGCCAAGACAAATGACTATGATGCAATTATTCTTGACGTTCGTCTGCCTTTGCAGGATGGATTTAAGACATGCATGAATCTGAGAAATGAAAAGATCCTGACACCAATACTGATGCTTACTGCTCTAGATGACGTTTCAGACAAGATAAAAGGGCTCGATAATGGTGCCGATGATTACCTTGCAAAGCCGTTTCATTTTGGAGAACTTTTAGCAAGGCTGCGCTCACTAATAAGACGGAACACTATAGAAAGAAGCACTGTACTTAATAAGTATGGAGTACAACTCGACCAGAACACTCATAAGGCTGTACGGGAAAATAAAGAAATAACTCTTACAGCAAAAGAGTATTCACTGTTAGAACTTTTTATGCTGCATCCCGGCAGGATACTTTCAAGAGAAATGATCTCTGAACATCTTTGGGATATGAACTTTGATCCCAAAAGCAATATAATAGAATCCTATGTTAAATTCTTAAGGCAGAAGATAGACTATGGTTTTTCCAGACAGCTTATTCACACCGTAAGAGGAGCAGGATATATGTTCTCGGAGAGACTGGAATGAAACTCTCAATTAAACTAAAAATTATTATCGCATATACATTATTATTTGGAACTGTGCTGGTTGGTTTTGCATTTATTATCTATCAGAACATAAAGGAAAGTGAGCTTGAAAGAATAGACACTAATTTAACAAGCTATTCTACAATACTGCAATCAGAACTCGAAGAACAGGTCTCGGATGAAAAAGCCGTAAATATGGATGAGTTGAAATCTATAAGATCCGAAGGACTTCAGGATGTAAGGTTATCTCTTTTTGACAAAGATGGAAATAAGATCCTTTTTGACTCACTTACCGGAGATGTCCGGACGTGGAAAGAGGTTATTAAAGGGAAAAATATCTTTGAAACTCTGAAAACAAAAGGGGGACATAAATACAGGTCATTTTTTAGTAGTGTTGAGGTAAATGGAGATACGCTGTTTGTCCTTCAGGCGGCCTCTTCAATGAGAGAAATGAACCGTGCTCTGGAAAGGCTTCAGCTTGTTTTTTTTCTTGTTATTCCACTTGCATTATTGCTTGCCGGCCTGGCAGCTTACCTGATCTCAAGAGCTGCTTTCAGACCAGTAAAAAAAATGGCACAAACCGCAAGAAATATCACTGCAAACAGCCTTAATAAAAGACTGGAATTGCCAAAAGCCAAAGATGAAATTTATTTCCTTGGGGCAACCTTAAATGATATGATTAACAGGCTGGATAATTACTTTAAGAGCCAGAAACAATTTATTGCCGATGCTTCACACGAAATCAGGACTCCTCTTACAATACTTCAGAGCGAACTTGAACTGCTTGAAAGAGAGCTTAAAGATGATTTAAATAAAGAGAGCATACGGACAGCCCTGTCTGAGATCGAGACCCTCTCAAAACTTACCTCTTCATTGTTGACTCTGGCCAAACTTGACTCAACTCAGCTTACAATTGAAGCTGAGCAGGTATGCATTGATGAGCTTCTGATTGAAAGTGCACATTTCATGAAAAAAGCTGCTGAAGAAAAAAATATCTCATTTGAATTTAATATAAATGAGCCAGTTCAGCTTCAGGTGGATAAAGACAAACTTAAGAGCGTTTTTATTAACCTTATAGATAATGCCATAAAGTACTCATTCAGGGATTCTGTTATCAGGCTTGAAATAAACAAGGGCCTGGAAAATGTAAGCATAACAGTCCAAAATTTCGGAATCTTAATCTGCCCCTCGGAACTTACCATGATATTTGACAGGTTTTTCCGCTCAAATGAAGTACAGTCGAAAACCAAAGGTAACGGTCTGGGACTTACTATTGCTAAAGAGTTTATTGAAATGCATAATGGTTCTATCTCTGCAGAAAGCGATGAAGAGCTCGGGACAAGATTTATTGTTCAGTTGCCTTTATAAGCTCAGCGTTTTAAAGTTAAAGATCCGCCGTTTCTGGTTGTTTAAATAATATTTCTTTCTAATCGCAACTTAATATTTTATAAATATCTTAAAAGAAACTTTCACATACTGATTTTCATATTGTTTTCATATTTGCTTTTTAAGTTTAGTTGTTCATATTAAATCAGTTTTATCAACTAACTTTATGGTGAAGAATGAAAAACCTTAATCTGATTTTGAAAATGGCTTTAGTGGCTGTTGTTTTTGCTTTTGCGCTATCTGTTTGTTCCTATGCACAGACAAAGAAAAAAGGCGCTGCAAAGAATGTTCCCCAGGTAGTTCTCGATGCATTTAAGAAAGCATATCCTAATGCTGTAATTAAAGGTTCGGGAAAAGAGAATGAAGAGGGAAAAACTTTTTATGAAATTGAAAGCGTCGATGGAAAGGTTAAAAGAGATCTACTCTACCTGCCTGATGGCAAAGTTGCAGAAATAGAAGAGCAGGTTACAGAAAAAGATTTACCTGATGCAGTAAAACAGTCTGTAAAGAAAGAAGCTCCCAAAGGCAAGATCGCTAAGGCTGAAAAAGTTACAAAAGAGGGAAAGGAAAACTATGAACTGATTGTGAAGAATGGGAAAAAATCCACAGAGATTCTATTCGATAAGGACGGAAAGGTAATCAAAAAAGAAAATATGGGTTCTAAGAAAGAAAAAGATGAAGAAGACGAAAAGGAATAAAACTAAAATATTCCTGATCTGAGAATCCTGATTATCAAATTAGGATTTCAGGGATGTAAAATATGCCGTGATTGAAAAAATGAATAACCCGGATATGAGCAGTAAGTATAATATGATATTTACCTATAAGTTCCGGGTTATTACTATGAACAGGGATATAAAGAATGACTAATAACATAATTAAAAAGAAACCCGCAGTAAGGATATTCTTATTCCTTTTTGTTTTAATTAATAGCCAATTATCTGCCCAGAATATTCTTCAGTATTATTTAAATGCAGCCTTTCAGAATAATCCTTCAATAAAGGAAAACATAAATAATATTCAAATAAGAAACCTGGACAGGTCACTTAATAATGCCCAGTTTAATTTGCCTCAGGTCTCACTTACTGCAAATTATCTTTTTGCGCCCTATTTTAATAATAACCCTGTAGTTACAACAAGTCCTGATTCTAAAGCAATAGGCTACGATGCATCAATTACCAACGGCGGATTATATTCAGCACAGGTAAATGTTTCCAGGAATATTTTTAATGGCGGGCTGCTGAATGCATATGATGCTCAAACCGGTCTTCAGATAAGAAGCAGTGAAAATAATATAGATGTTACCAAACATACTCTGGAGCGAGACATAACAGATCAGTATCTTGTCAGTCTTCAGGCCCAGCAGTTATATAAACTCTCCAGGACACTGATAGATACATTAAAACAGCAGTTAAATATAACACGTTCACTGATGCTTAAAGGACTGGCCAAAGAAACCGATTATTTGCTTTTGAAAGTAGAACTTGCAAATGAGCAGATTGCCTCCGGGCAGGCATTCAGCTTATACAAATCAAGTCTATATGAGTTAAACTCCCTCTGCGGGCTTGCCGACACTTCAACAGTTGAGCTAAAGGAAATAGAACTTACCAGATCATCAGCTGTAAACGAATCTAATTTCCTTAGGCAATATTCATTAGACAGTATGCTTGTGGTAAGCCAGCAGAATATCAC
>JAUZPB010000081.1 GCA_030706145.1 Bacteroidota bacterium | reverse complement strand
ATCATTTCAAGAAGCTCTTCTTTCCCCTTTTCAAGCAGATGATCAGAATTACTTGTCACAACTGTGATATACCTGTCATGATTAAATACCCAGTGAAGCGGTGAATCAATAAGCCCATAGAATTCTTGAGTAAACCTGTTTTCTTTTAACCATATGTGAGCTGAAAGAATTGAAGAGTATTTTATTTTTTCAAAAAGAAATTCCTTTTTATACTCATTTGGCAATATCTTTTCAAATGAATGAGGAGCAACTGCCGAGACCACATAATCAAAGCCGGAAATTATTCTTTTTTGCGTAACAATTTTTGTTATTTTGCCGTTTTCGACCTCTAAAGACCTCACCTGTTCAGAAAGAGCAATTACGCCTCCCCTTTCTGTAATAAACTTTTCTGAAGCCGGGCAATACATCTGACTTAGTCCTGTCTTAGGGATAATTATGGAGGCAGCTTTGTTTCCATATAGAAACATCTTTTTCAAAATGTTTATGAATACACAGGCTGAAGCCTGTTTAATATCTGAATTTAGAGCTCCTACGGCAAGGATTTCCCAGAACTTTTTTATGGCATCAATGCTTTGATTTTCATTTTTCAGCCACTTTTCAACACTTAAAGATCGGACAGATTTTTTATTTTTAAATGGCAATCTGCTAAACAGCTTAAGTATTCCGAATCTGTCTTTAAAAGAAAGAGCCTTAAAGCTAAGAAGTCCTAGCAATAAATTCAACGGATATAGCTTAGTTATTGCTTTTAATACACTTAGGCCACTTTGACGGTCTACGAAATTAACAGATAATCTGCTTTGAATTTTAATTGTATCTAGTGAATTTATAAGCTTAAGGAAATGGAGAGTATTTGTATAGCAGCCCATCATTATGTGCTGGCCATTATCAATTATATCTTTGGTATTGTTATCAGTAAACGAGTAGGCTCTTCCGCCAAGTTTAGGTGAGTTCTCAATGACTTCAGTTTTAAGGCCTGCATCAGATAAGAAGGCAGCAGCCGACAGACCAGCTAATCCGCCTCCAATAACAATTACTTTTTTCATCAATAAACCAGACTATACTTAGCCCAGACACCAAGAGCAATACCAGCTTTTTCAAGCTTGGATACTCTTATGTTATTGTTATAAATGTTATAGTTTTTTGCCTCAATTTTCTGGAGCAATTTATAATATATATGCTGCATAGCGCGGGCTGCAAACATAGCAGGTTTATCTTCAAAATCGAGTGAGCGGTTAGCCTTATTGAAATACTCCCTTGCCCTGTCGGCTTCGTATTTCATAAGATTAACAAAATTATTGTTATAGACGTTATTTAAAAGCTCATTTTCAGAATAATTAAATTTCTCAAGATCCTGCTGAGGAAGATAGATCCTTCCATTCTGTGCATCTGTCTTTACGTCCCTTAATATGTTTGTCAGCTGCAGAGCAAGTCCAAGGTTAATGGCAAAGTCTTTTGTCGAATTTTTCTTATAACCGAAGATCTCAATACACATTAGTCCAACAGTCGATGCGACGCGGTAGCAGTAGAGGACAAGATCGTCATAGCTAAAATATCTATTCTTCTGAAGATCCATTTCCATCCCCTTTATCAGTTCAAAAAAGGGGTCAACAGGAATGTTGAATTGGGATATAATTTTAGCAAGTCTGTTAAGGAGCTGATATTCGGATTTCCCCTTAAAGGAATTTTCAAGTTCAATTCTCCATTTACGGAGCATTTCGAACTTTACTTCCTCTGAGTCTGAGGTATTATCGACCAGATCATCAGTCTGCCTGCAGAAAGCATAGACCGTATTCATTGCATCCCGCTTTTCGACCGGTAAGAGACTGAAGGCATAATAAAAGCTGCTTTTGCTTTTTTTTGCGATTTCTTGAGCTAAATCCTGCATAATTCTTTCACTAAATAAAGGTTTTAATGACCAGGCTTAAGTATTCATATTTATTAAGCTTAGGTCTGATATTAAGAACATTAAAATCAATATTTTCTATTTTATCAAGTACTTTTTGACCGCCTAGAATAGTCCAGCCAATCTCTTGTTTTAAGGGAAATGGTAAGTGGGAGGTTAATTTTTTACCTCTTAAAAACATTTCTCTTGCTCTATCGATCTGGAACTTAAAGAGTGCCCTTAAATTAGCATTATTTCTTCTTAACTCAAAATCTTCTTCTTTTACATCAAATCTTGACATTTCATCAAGCGGGATATAAATTCTCCCTTTTTTGATATCCAGACTTACATCCTGATAAAAGTTCGTCAGCTGCAAAGCTGAGCAAATATAGTCCGAATACTGGAAAAGATTATTATCTCTTATCTCGTAAAGTTCAAGGATCAGTCTGCCGACCGGGTTTGCAGAATTACAGCAATAATTTAAAAGATCCTGAAAAGAATTATATCTTTTCTTTAAAATATCCTGTTTGAATGCCTTTAGCAAATTAAAAAAATGGGTTTGGCTAAGTTTTTTTTCGTTTATTGTTTCGGCTAATGATTCCCAGTATTTATCCGAAGGCTTACCAGAGACTGCCCGGCTTAGCTCATCTTCATATCTTAATAAAAGAGAAAGGCGATCCTTATCTGGAAGCATGCCTTCGTCTGCTATGTCATCTGCTTGTCTGGCAAACCTATATATCAAAGCAATATGTTTTTTTAGATGCTTTGGTACAAGAAAAGAAATGACCGGAAAGTTCTCATAATGATCAGAGGCCATTTCCAGAGATGCTTTTTGCTCCTCCTCAGCACTTTTTTTTCTTATATCATTCATCAAACAGAAATCTATTAAATGGGAAATTTACTTAGAATTTAAGTTACTAAAGTTGATCATAAAAACAAAGGTCCTAAAATCTAAAGAAGGGGTATTTTTAGCTGTCAAAGCAGTGAGATTTGTCACACATACAAATTATTCAAAGTCATCTGGTTGCTAAAAAAGCAGAATAAATTAAATTTGACTATAAGGGCACTTTTTTAGGAATGGATAAAATAATCAACAGATAAGATTCTTTACAAATAAAGAGCGATTTGCTTAGGAATTCGAGCGGAGGCCATGAAATGAAATTTTACAGTTTATTAATGGCATTACTATGCCTTTTTCTTCTTCTATGTTATAATAAAGCATGCGCGCAAGGTGACGAAAATGAAAAGGTGGAATACTATCAAATGGAACCATATGACGATAGTCTTTTCATTAATATCCAGACCGAAATCTTTATAGATCCTCCGGATCCAAAGGCCGAAATAATTGTAGATCTAAGAGACAAGAACAATCAGACTATATCAATAAAAGGAGCGCTATATCCTTTCCTTGCATTTAAGCCTGAAACCAGGGCTAAAATAATAACTTATCCTTTTAAGCTAAACCTTCTTGATAATATTAACTTTGCAAGTGTATTTACACACGTACTTCAGAAGATAAAATTTGCAAAAGTTTTTGAACCGCCCAGATACACACAGATATCTTCCCCCCTGCAGTATATTAATCCATATCTGCAGGTCTACGGTGGAGAAAGATTTGGACTTCCGATAAAAGAGGACCTAGGCATTTCAATTGGGTTTGGAACGCCGTATTCGAGTCCCAGGGAGACAAATTTTGCGGAGGCCAATGTACATCTGCTCGGCTTTTATGCAGGGGCCATATATACAATTGATGCACTATTTGATCCAAGCGAAGCCAAAAATCCTTTCTGGGCCTCGACAGGCTACCAGATCGGCTATGTAATTCCTTTTGGTAATTTCTTTGAATTTACTTACCAAAAATCCTTGAGAGCTCTTTCAGATGAAGTTTTACGATCTTCCATGGATGGAAGGAAAACTCCCCCGAAATATTTCCAGGGTTCATATATGAACTGGGAATTCAGGTATCCATTTAGAACTCTAGGATCAAGCAAGGCAAAGGTTTATCTGGCAAAATACCAGAATGAGTGGCATACAGGCTTTACCGGAAGAGAACTTTCTCTTGCAGGAAGCACTTTTGACCTCAGAATTGATGCCCTTTTCAATACACCTGACAGGACAAAGCAATATCTTATCGATATTCTGGTTCAGAAAATAGCTGCTTCATGGGGATTTAGTGCCTTTGCATTTGGACCTTCGATCCTAATAGGATATGATGAAAAAGGAAGACTGGAATTTTCTTCCTTTTTTGTAAACGCCAGGTTAAAGGTAGGTACTTCTTTTTAAAAAGGAGCACCTAAACTTATTTTATCCTGCAAAAGTTATGAGCAATGTATATAAGAGAAATGTAACAAAAAAAACTATTGTGACAATAAAAACCCCTTTAACTATCTTTTCCTTTTTAGACTGATGAGGTTTTAAGGCACTAATTTCTTCATTAATAAGCTCGTTAACTTCCTCTTTTATAAGGCTTTCAGGTGATTCATTGATCTTTGTTTTCATTACTCCTTTTTCATAGATCAGTTCTTTCTTTATTTCACCCGAGATATCAAATACAAGGTTAATGCCGTGTCGTTTTCCTTCTTCAAAAGTGATCTTCTCTTTTAGTTTGCCATCTTTAAAGAAAATCTGCGTTAAGCCATGATCCTTGCCTTCCTTGTAGCTTTTCTCGCCCATTATCTCGCCCGTTTCATAATAGAACTTAGATACACCTTCAGGAACACCGTTTTTGTATGACCATTCACCTTTAATTACCCCACTTTTATAATAAGTAGAAACCAGCCCTTCGATCTTATCGTCAATATGTGTTTTGTTTTCCCGAAGCGGGCCAGATCTATAGAATATTTTAGCCGGGCCATTTTTCTTGCCGTTACTATAAGTAATTTCGGCCTTTAGTTCTCCATCATCAAAATAATACTTTGCAAGTCCCGATACTTTGTCATTCTTAAAGCAGACTTCGCTTTTTATGCTTCCATTTTCATAAAACGTCCTGGAAGGCCCTTCCTTAATATTATTTAAGTAGGTATTTTCCTCCATTATTTTCCCATTTGGATAGAATGATCTTGAGGTTCCCTCAAGCTTACCATCTTTATAATAGCTTTCTTCTCTAACCATTCCATTTTCATAGAATGTTTGGAATAATCCTTCGTATACCATGTAAAACTGCTCTAGAATTTGATGTGATTTTTTTTATATTGCCGGACATAATTTTCCGTAGTAGTATTATCGGATGAATTTTCGTTTTTTACTCAGTTTTTTTTTATTTTTTTCTTAGAGCACTAATATTTTTATGACAGTCAGGAATTCATTTTATGTACTCAGATGAGTATCCAAATCTTACTCCCGATAAGCTGAATGATGATGTACTCTTCAATCATGCAAAGACTTATTATGAAGATGGGAAGCTAAGGAGTGAGAGATATTATACAGATGGATTGCTTCTTCTGAAGGAAATTTTTTATAGTCCATCAGGACAAGTAAGAGAAATTATTAATTACAAAAAAGATGGCAGCTACACTAGTCGCCAGCGCTTTAGCGATGAAGTTTATAAAAGTGGATTAGCCTTAACTTATTACGAAGATGGACAGGTTCAAAGTCAAAGATATTACGTAGATGGGAAAATTCATTGGGAAGAAAAGATCTTCAGTCCAAAAGGCCAGCTCCTTGAAGTAATTACTTATTATAAGGGGGGTAAGAACGGGAAGCACACTGTCTATAATGAAAATGGAGCAAAGGTCTTTGAAATAGACTATAAGAACAATCTACCTGATGGCACCTCGAAATTCTACTATGAAAATGGCCAGTTAAAAGGTGAAGTTGAATATCTGAATGGCTGCAAACACGGCATTTCAAAAATATATTATGCCAATGGAATCTTAAAGATTGAAGAGTTGATGAAAGACGATGTGCGCGATGGCTTTACACGTACCTTTTATGAAAATGGCGGTAAAAAAGAAATATGGAATTTTAAGGATGGCGAGGTCGAAGGAAAATCCAAATTCTTTTACCAGACAGGAGAACTTTACGGTGTAAAAAACTTTAAGTCTGGAAAAGAAGAAGGTCTTTCACAGCTTTACTACCGAAATGGAAACATTAAAGAAGAAGTTAGCTATTCTGAAGGGAAAAAGTCAGGGACAGGCAAATACTTTGATGAAGATGGCACTCTAAAGCGTGAGGTTGTATATTCAAATGATGAGATAATAGACGAAAAAGAAAGAATAAAAACCCCAATTGAGAAAAACAACAAGTCCAACAGCAATACTTTAACAACAAAGCAGAAGATAATTAGAAACGTAAATTATGCTTTAATATTCCTGGGCATTCTTTTACTCATTTATGTCGTATATTTTATAATCCTATATTATTCCTGACAAAAAAAAGAGCCGGGAAAAGTAAAACAATTCAATTTCACTCTTCACCGGCAATAAATATTTGTATAACTCTAAAAGAGATTATTTTACATTAACAAAGCCATAATTGCTTTTTGAACATGGAGTCTGTTTTCAGCTTCATCAAATATTATTGAATTAGGTGAATCAGCAACTTCATTTACAACTTCGTCTCCCCTGTGAGCTGGCAGGCAATGCATAAACAGATAATCTTCTTTTGCATTTTTTACCAATTCTGGATTAACCTGATATTTCTGGAATTTTAATTTTCTTTCAGCAGCCTCTGATTCCTGACCCATACTAGCCCATACGTCAGTATAAACCACATCGGCATTTTTTACAGCCTGGATGGGATCGTCGACTATTTCAACTTTGCTGCCCATATATTTAGCATTTGCAAGAGCATCATTAACTATTTGTTCATTTGGTTTATACCCAGAAGGAGAAGCTATGGAAATATCCATACCGACTTTAGAGCAGCCATTAAGAAGGCTGTGTGCCATATTGTTACCGTCGCCAACATAAGCAAGCTTAAGTCCTCTTAATTGCCTTTTCTTCTCATAGATAGTAAACAGGTCTGTCAGGACCTGGCATGGGTGAAGTAAATCAGTTAATCCATTGATCACAGGAATTGATCCATATCTAGCAAGATCAACTACGTCCTGGTGGTCAAAGGTTCTTATCATAATACCGCTCAAAAAGCGGGAAAGGACTTTAGCCGTATCAGCAACGCTTTCACTTTTTTTAAGTTGAAGGTCATTAGGACCGAAATACATGCCAATACCGCCTAACTCATAAATTCCGACCTCGAAAGAAACACGGGTTCTTGTAGATGGTTTTGAGAAGATCATTCCGAGAGTTTTGCCCTCGAGTATGCGATGAGGTTCTCCAGTAAGGCGTTTTTGTTTTAGAGAAGCACTTACTTCAAAGATCTGCCATACTTCTTCGTGAGAAAGGTCGTTGATTGAAATAAGGCTTTTGCCCTTCATGTTTATAGCCATTAAATTCTCCGTTAAATTTTTAGAACCGACAAAATTTTCAGTGCAAAATTACGAAAATATTCTTGTTCCGCAATCATCATTATTAAGCATTGCCGCTTCAGTAATAATGGCTTCCTTTCCGCTGCATTCGACAAAGTTAATTGCAGCTAAGATTTTAGGTCCCATACTTCCTGCAGGAAATTGCCCCTGGGCAACATACATTCGTGCATCAGGCAGACTTATTTCGTCGAGTTCTTTTTGGTCAGGTTTGTTAAAATTAATACATACTTTAGAGACATCTGTCAAAATAAAAAAAGCATCTGCGCTAATTTGATTTGCAAGGAGTGCTGAGGCCAGATCCTTATCAATAACAGCGTCCTCAACAGGTTTATAACAGTTCTTCTCATCGATAGAAACCGGTATACCACCGCCACCGCAAGCAATTACTATATAACCTTTCTTTGCAAGTTCGCAGATAACGTCTTTATTTAAGATGTTTTTAGGTTTTGGAGATGCTACGACCCTTCTCCATCCCCTATTCCTGGCATCTTCCTTAAAGAGCCATCCATTTGTTTTGCTCAACAGGTCAGCTTCTTCCTTTAAATAGTAAGGTCCAACTGGTTTAGTAGGCTGATTAAAAGCCGGATCATCTTTATCTACTACGACCTGCGTCAGAATTGTTACGATCTCTCTTTGAATGCCCTCTTCGACAAGAAGATTCCGCATCATTCTTTCAATCATGTAGCCGATCTCACCTTGAGAGTCGGCTACTGAAATATCCAAGGGCATTTTAGGAAGTTTATACATTGAATAACCGGCATCGCTCCTAAGGTAAATATTGCCTACCTGAGGTCCATTGCCGTGAGTGATAACAACGTTCTCTCCCCTTTTTATCATTTCAAGTAAATTCCTGCAAGTATCATAGGCATTCTGTTCCTGCTCATCAGCCGTACCAATTTGTCCAGCACGCAAAAGTGCATTACCGCCAAAGGCAACAACTGAGAGTTTACTCATATAATCCCTTTTTCTTTTAGAATGCTCTCTACGGTAACAGCACCTATCTCCTGCAGTTCATACATAACACGAGTTGAAGGTTTATTAATCTTCAGTATTCTACCAAGATCAATTGGTGTTCCGATAATAACAGAATCACACTCAGTGTTATTTATTGTCTCTTCAAGGTCTTTCATCTGCTGCTCGCCATATCCCATTGCAGGAAGGAGCACACCTATCTTAGGATATTTCTTGTAAGTATCAGTAATAGATTTAACAGTAAATGGCCTTGGGTCAATTATTTCAGCTGCACCAAAGTTCATAGCTGCAATAGTGCCTGCGCCATATTCCATTTCTCCATGAGTAAGAGTTGGGCCATCTTCAACAACGAGTACTTTTTTCCCTTCGATAAGAGATGGGTTATCGACAAATATTGGAGAGGCACCTTCGATTATTTTAGCCTTTGGATTAACCTTGCGGATATTATTTCTTACAGTTAGAATATCCTCAGCATCGGCTGAATCGATCTTATTTATAATTGCACAGTCAGCCATTCTTAAGGAAGTATTGCCAGGATAATAGGTCAATTCATGGCCTGGTCTGTGTGGGTCAACAACTGTAAATGTAACATCTGACTTGTAAAAAGAAGTATCATTATTACCGCCATCCCAGAGAATAACATCAGCTTCTTTTTCAGCTTCTGCAAGTATTGCCCCATAATCAACGCCTGCATAGATAACTCCGCCTAAAGCAATATGTGGCTCGTATTCTTCAATTTCTTCAATAGTACACTCATGTTTTTTCAGATCCTCGAGGGAGCCGAATCTCTGCACTTTCTGTTTAACAAGGTCACCATAAGGCATTGGGTGGCGTATAGCAACGACCTTCTTGCCAGCTGCTCTTAAGACTTCGACGATTTTTCTTGAGGTCTGAGATTTTCCTGAACCTGTTCTTACTGCCAGGACAGATACGACAGGTTTTTTACTCTTAATCTGTGTCTCTTCTGCGCCCAGAAGTCTAAAGGAAACCCCTGCAGCATTAACCATTGATGCTTTAGTCATTACATAGTTAAACGGAACATCTGAATAGGAGAAAACAACTTCATGCACATGCAATTCATCGATCAGGCAGAGGAGTTCTGATTCATCGTAAATTTTTATGCCTTCAGGATAAAGCTTTCCGGCAAGCTCAGTTGGATATAATCTACCATGAATATTCGGGATCTGTGTTGCTGTAAAAGCTACTACATTATAATCCTCATTATCCCTGAAGTAAACATTAAAATTATGGAAATCGCGACCGGCAGCACCCATAATTAATACATTTTTACGAGCCATAAAATTACCTCCGTTTGTGTTTTACTAACAAAATAGTGTTTATTCTACAGTTACGCTTTTAGCCAAATTTCTTGGCTGATCAACATTCAGTCCCTTCTTAACAGCAATATGATAGGCCAGAAGCTGAAGTGGAACAACCGTCAGTATAGGCATAAGCATTCTAATTGTATCCGGAATTTTTATTGTATAATCCACCAGTTTATCTATTCTATTGTCAGATTCGCTGGCAACTGCAATTATTCTACCATGCCTTGCTTTGACCTCCTGTATGTTGCTGAGGATCTTATCATATGTCGAATCCTTAGGAGCAAGAAAGACAACAGGCATATCTTTATCGATCAGTGCAATAGGGCCATGTTTCATTTCCGCAGCCGGGTAACCTTCTGCATGAATATAGGATATCTCCTTTAGTTTCAATGCTCCTTCCAGAGCTACAGGGAAATTATATCCCCTTCCCAGGTAAAGGAAATTCTTTGCATCCTTGAACTGATCTGCAATCTTTTCAATCTTTGAGTCCAGACTTAAGATCTTTTCAATCTTCTCTGGAAGAGACTCAATCTCTTTTACAATATTTTGTCCATCTACCAGGCTCATTCGCTTTTTACGCGCGATGAGCAGTGTCAGTAATGATAATACGGTAAGCTGTGCTGTAAATGCTTTTGTAGAAGCAACTCCAATCTCGGGTCCAGCATGAATATAAATACCAGTAGAGCTTTCCCTTGCAATAGAACTTCCAACTACATTACAAATACCAATTACAAGAGCACCTTTTCTTTTTGATTCTTTTAGTGCTGCCAAAGTATCGGCAGTCTCGCCGCTTTGGGAAATAAAGATTATAGTGTCATCAGGATAAATCAGCGGATTTCTATATCTAAACTCAGAAGCATATTCGACCTCTGTAGGAATTTCTGCAAATTGTTCGAGCATATACTCCCCCACCAGTCCAGCATGCCAAGAAGTTCCGCAAGCCGAAATAATGATCCTTTTTGATTGAACAATCCTATCAATATAATCTTCCAATCCACCCAGCTTTGAAGTTCCCTCACCAAGCAGCAGTCTGCCTCTCATAGCATTACAAATTGACTCTGGCTGCTCCATGATCTCTTTAAGCATAAAGTGGGCATATCCACTTTTACTTATCTCATCAAGCTTAAGAGTAATTTCCTTGACCTCTTTTTCTATTTCTTTATCTGACACATCCTTGGCAATAAACTTATCGCAATAAACCTCGGCAACCTCGCCATCTTCCAAATAAACTACCTGCTGCGTATGAGCGACCAAAGCACTAACGTCGGAAGCTATATAATTCTCATTGTCTCCAATTCCAATTACAAGCGGAGAACCTTTTTTTGCAACAACTATCTTATCAGGCTCTTCTTTATAAATGACAGCTATTCCATAAGTGCCCTCAACCTCACTTAAGGCTGCTCTAACGGCATTAAGAAGGTCATGACCTTTTTTTAGAAAACTGTCAATCAACATTGTAAGGACTTCAGTATCTGTTTCACTTCGAAACTCATAGCCAAAGTGCTTAAGAGTTTCTTTTAATACTTCATAGTTTTCAATAATACCATTATGTATGAGCAACAGTGAACCATCAGCATTCATATGTGGATGAGCATTTATTTCATTTGGGACACCATGAGTGGCCCATCTTGTATGTCCAATTCCTATATTTGCATTTAAATCAAGAGAATCAACCTTCTCCTGGAGTACAGATACTTTGCCTACACTTTTAATAACTTTGGTCGAATCATCGGTCAGAATACCGATTCCAGCGGAATCATAACCTCGGTATTCCAGCCTTTTTAAACCACCAATTAGTATAGGGATACAATTCTTTGCGCCAATATAACCAACTATACCGCACATAATTCCCTCCTAAAGGAATAAGTATTTTAAAAAGGCAAGATATTTGGAAGACTTAAGGAGGACTTATAAGTCGGGGCAATGACGAAGCAAAAGTGGATTGAGCTTCTGATAATAAAAGGTATTTACTTTAGTAAAGTACATGTCTTTACTTATGTTTAATCCTATTTAATTTATTTCCATCACTAATTTTGGAAAAATTATCAAAACTTGCAAGTGAATTTGGGAAATATTTTCTCCTCCACCACGTGACCATTGCTCATGGACCTCAAAAGAGCCTATAGCATTACTTTTCAGGGTAATTACCTTTCAGTGTAATTTGGACAAATTGCCTTCCTGTTTTTATCCTGCTTAAAAAATGAAATGAATAGCTTCATTTACAATAATTTCTGAAAAAAGACTTCTGTTTAAACTCTAAGTTATTTCCCTGAACAAAGCAGGATTTAATAGCTACTACTACTGCTCAAAGGAAACGATCGGGAAAAGAAATCTAATTTTCCAGTCTGAAGAAACAAATGCAGAAATTTATACGGCACATACTATTACCTGTATAATGCCAAAACCCATTTCTTTCATTTTAATTCATATTTTTTTCTAGATTTCCACATTAAAATTAAATACGACTAAATATCTAATTTGCAAATGAAAACAATCACATATCCTTTTTAAGACAGCGGCCTCAAAAACTGAAGCCCTGAAATAAGTCTGTTATTGAGAAACAATAAATACTACTTTTGTTTATAAGTTTTCATTATATAATCAGCTATAGCCTGTACTTCTTTTGGTTTTAATCCCTGATTCGGCATAGGTGGGAATGCCGGATTCTTTTTAACAGGGTTAGAAATAAAAGCTATCAATTGGTCCATGTGACCTTCATACTTTGGAAGAACATCTTTATAAGCTGGTCCTACGAGCTTTATGTCAAACCTGTGGCATGCCGAGCACCTGCCGTCAAAAATATCCTTGCCGCTTATGGCAGGCCCCTTACCGGCCTTTTCCTTTGCCTCAGCAACAATAAGGTCATAATTGGCTGCCAGTACCATTTCCTGTTTTTTAGTCGAATAACTAAAGGAGGTTTGGTCAATAATAACCGATATTGCAAAAAACAATATTAGAATGTAAAACAAATATGCACTGTAAGAGTTTGACCACTTTTTAACAATAATGTAATAAAGATGAATAGCTGCAAAGAGCATTATAAGTACAACAGCCGTCAAGGTAAACAATGAGATAGAAATTGCGCTTTGAGGAGTCATAAGCAGGTTAATTAAAACAAACAATGGCAGAGCTGCAACAGAAATAATTCCGGTCCATACGCAAATCTGTTTGACAAATTCAAAGTAAGTAGAATCAGATGGATCTTTTCCCCTAAATCTAAAATAATAAAATAATGTTGCCCCGCTTCCCAAAGCTAAAGAAGCCAAAAGGAAATATAAGTACTTAATTATTCCTTTGAGAGAAAATATGATTGTAAAAATGGATACCTTTTCTGACCATTTTGAAGGATCATAGGACATTTGAATAGAGCTAAGGAAAATATATGTTGAAACAAAAAGCAGGATTACTCCCCATACTCCTGATTTTTTATTTCTTTTCAGATTCTCTTCTGAAAAACGTATAACTTTCTCTTCCACTTCAGTATTAACCGGTGGTCCAGAAACTTCAACTTTCTCTCCCCGGCTATATTTTAATATCTGGTCCAGATTGAAAGTATATTTATAGTTTATTATTAGAAATACTGCTACAATTAAAAGCAGCAAAGCTAACATAAGGGATCCTTCAATATATATCTTTGAAGCATGCAGAAGCTGAGAATAAGCCAGGATCAAGCTTATTGCAGGAATAACCCCAAGTACAAGTAATATCGATTTACTTGCTGCAACAATATCGATGATCTCTTTTGAAAACCTGATATAATGCTCCTTTAAGTATTTTCTACCAGCAAGGTTAAAGAATACAGAAACAAATGAACTTATTAATAGAATACCAACAAATGGCAGAAAGATAATAAGAGCCAGTGTCAGTATGTACTTTAATAGGATTAAGTTTTCAAGCGACTGAGGAATGACCATTTTGTCTAAAAAATTCATACAAGAGGTTCCTGTTTTTCATTAAATATTAATGATTTTGTTTAATGCCAGCACAACAGTTACAAAGAGCACATAATTATTAATATCTCTGAAGGCATACCTGTAGACCCTTCTTTCCGAACCTTTAAAGATAAGGTTGCGTGACTTCCACAATAGCCATAGACCTGATATCAATAGTAAGATATTGATATAAAGATTATGTACGACTCCCGAGAGTGGAATAAGCAGACAGCTTACAGCTAAAGCTGCGATCCATATAAAAGTTATTCTTGAAAGCTGGTCCATATTAAACAGGCGTGTTAACGTGGGAAATCCAGCACTCTCATAATCTCTCGAATAGATTAGTAATAAGAGCCAGAAGTGAGGGATCTGCCAGATAAAGAAAAATAGAGCAACAGCAAATATCTCCTTATCAAAGACACTTCCGCCGCCTGCTACCCAGCCAATTATTGGTGGGATAGCTCCAATTAGTGCTCCTGGAACAACAGCCAGAGGAGTTACTTTCTTAAGCGGAGTATAAAATGCATTGTACCAGAGTACTGCCAGCACACCTAGAAGCATAGCAGTAAAATTAGAGGAAACATAGATCAGCATAAGTCCTAAAGCAAGAAAAGTAAAAACAATGATAAGTGCATGTTTTGGTTTTATGGCTCCTGAAGGAAGAGGTCTTTGTTTAGTTCTTTCCATCAGTGCATCAGACTTTCTTTCCTGGTAGTGATTCATTGCCGAAGATCCGCACGCTAAAATAAAAACTCCCAGTGTCGGAATAATAATATTTCCAGAGATTGATCCTGAAGCTAGTATAAAACCAATTGCAGTTGAGAAAGCTACAAAAAAAGTAATCCTTACCTTCCCTAACTCCATCAGTATACCAATGGCTCTTTTAATATTATAACTATCGTATTCAAGTAATTTTAATGCTATTGCTTTCATATATGGAAGAATTTCACTTTCTGTTTGAAATTATATTTTAAGGCAATAAAAAAATGTTGATACCATTATTTTTAAGCCACGTAAAATTTATTTCTTAACCTTATTAGCACCACTGCTACTGTCTTTTGATGAGTTATTATTCTGCACAGATCCTTGTTACTGCCCTTTTTGCCCCTGCTGTCCTCCGGTTTGTGTCTTGGAAGCATTTCCTGCAGCAGGCGATTCATTCTTTGCAGCAGGCGGAGCCGGAGTATTTACCCACTTTTGAAACTCATCCTGTGGTAATACAATAACTTTATTCAGCATATAGGCATGGTGCATCCCGCAATACTCTGCACATTCTACATCATACTTTCCCTGCTGCTGAGCGTTAAAGACAAGATAATCTGTTCGACCTGGAACAACATCTTCTTTTATTCTAAAGGCTGGAATATAAAAGCTATGGTTTACATCAACCGAATTCATTTCCAGCTTTATTGATTTATTCTGCGGGACATAGAGTGTATCATACTTTTTCCCATTTGGATAAGCAAAACTCCACTTCCACATCTGTCCGGTTACTTTTATAACCATTGCATCTTTTGGTACACGCCTAAGGATTGTAAAGCTTGAAAAGCCATAGTAAAACATTGTAAGTACCAAAATAGTTGGAATAGCAACCCAGATTATTTCGAGCCACAAATTCCCTTGTATATTTGCCCCTTTGGGGTTTTTCTTCCTGTTATATTTGATCACAAAATATATCATGGTAAAAGTAACGCCAAGAAGCATTATAACTGAGATAGTTACAATGTAGATCATTACATTGTCCACATCCTTGACGTAATTTGTAGCGTCCGCTAATAACATAATTGTTGCCTCATCTTGAAAGATAATCAAAGAATGTAAAAACAAAGACAGCAGTTAAAGTAAGAACCGCAATACCGACAAATACCTTAAAGACTACGTCGTCAAATTTTATGTGCATAAAAATATTCAGAACCAGAGATGATTTAACGATAGCTATCACAATAGCTATCAGCAATGTTATTCCTCCGAAATTTATTCCTGCAACTGTAACAGTTACAGCTGTAAGTGCAAGCAGTGAAAGCCAGACAAAAATATACGTGGCGTATCCGACAATATGAGGTTTATGAGATTCATTATTCTGCTGCATAAAAATTAAACCCTATCTTAATAAATAAAATAGTGGGAAGAGGAAGATCCAGATAATATCTACCAGGTGCCAGTATAAGCCCGAGATCTCGAGCCTAATGTAATTTTCAGGAGTAACCTTATTTTTAACAATAAAAGCAAGCATAAAAGAAAGAATGACTATTCCAATAATAACATGTATACCATGAACACCAGTCATCACATAATAAAGTCCAAAGAAAAGTATTTCGCCGTTTGTGCGGTTTGTCAATTCTGATGAGCCAGGATAAATTCCATTGTGAATTTCATGAGACCATTCGAAATACTTATTTATAAGAAACCAGAATGCAAAGGCAATGGTTATTGCTAGCAATAATACTGATAAAGTCCTGTTCCCTTTTTGCAAGGCTGTAATAGACAAAGCAACAGTAAGTGAGCTTGTAAGCAGAATTATAGTATTAAAAGTTCCTATTATTGTATTAAGTTCCTGCGCTGCAGAGTGAAATGCTTCCGGGTTCATGTATCTATAAGTTCCATAAATCAGGAACATTCCGCCAAAAAGCAGGAGCTCTGTCATCAAAAATAGCCACATACCCATCTTAGCACCCACAGGATCTTTATGTTCGTGCTCGCCCTGAAGGTGCTGATCAATAACAGGTTTATCCGTCATAATTGTCTCGGCAGACTTATTCAAATTTCCTCCGAAAGAAATTAATGATAGTTTTCTTCCATCTTATCAGAATCGCCATTTATATTGTATTCATAGTCATAAGGTCCATGAGTAATAACCGGTATTTCTTCAAAGTTTTCAACAGGAGGAGGTGAAGGGACAGTCCATTCGAGTGTCCGTCCGCCCCATGGATTCATTGAAGCTTTCTTTCCCTTCTTCAAGGCAACTAGCAGGTTGCCGATCATAACTAAAATGCCGCCAACAAGTATCCATGATCCAACCGTAGCAACAATATGAAGAGTAGCAAACTGCGGCAAATAGTCATAATATCTTCTCGGCATACCCTCATACCCCAGGATAAACATAGTAAAGTAAAGTAGCATAAAGCCAATTACCATTGTACCAAGGGCTGCTTTGGAGACCTTCTCGTTATAAGTTTTGCCAAACATCTTTGGAAACCAGTAGTGCAGGGCTCCAAAAAAGATAAAACCACCTCCGCCAAAAACTACGAAATGGAAATGGGCAACAACGAAATATGTATCTGTAAGATGAATATCAGTTGCAAGTGCTCCAAGTACCAAACCTGTCAGTCCGCCAATAGAAAAAAGAAAAATAAAAGCCATGCAGAAAAGAAGCGGAGTGCCAAGTTCTATAGATCCTTTATAAAGTGTTGCGACCCAGTTAAATACCTTAACACCGCTTGGAAGAGCAACTAAAAATGTTGTAAGAGAAAAGATCCATCGTGCCGTATCACTCATACCGCTTGAGAACATATGATGGCCCCAGACGAAGTAGCCGACAAAAGCAATAGCAAGGCTTGAGATAGCAATAGCTTTATAACCAAATATAGTCCTATGGGCAAAGGTTGGAATAATCTCTGATACGACACCCATTGCAGGAAGTATCATAATATAAACAGCAGGATGAGCATATATCCAGAAAAGGTGCTGGTAAAGAATAGGGTCACCACCAAGTGAAGGATCAAATAAGCCAATACCAATTAGCCTTTCAACAGCAACCAGGGCAAGTGTAATACCAACAACAGGAGTAGCAATAAGCTGAATCCATGCCGTAGCATAAAGGGCCCATGCAAAAAGAGGCATCTTAAACCAGCCCATGCCAGGGGCTCTTAAACGGTGAATTGTAGTTATAAAATTAAGTCCAGTTATTATTGAAGAAAGCCCAAGTATGAATGCCGCAAGTATCATCCATGAAACATCCGTGCCTGTCCTTATACTATATGGCACATAAAATGTCCATCCAGTATCAATAGGCCCCCCTTTCAAAAAGACAGATACAACGGCAAATAGTCCGCCTGAAATGTAAAGATACCATGAAAGGAGATTCAACCTTGGGAATGCAACATCCTTAGCTCCCAGCATAATAGGCAGAAAGAAATTCCCAAATACTCCAGGTATTCCCGGGATAATGAAAAGGAATATCATTATAAGTCCATGCAGTGTAAATAAGGAATTATACGTCTGCGGATCCATTATTGTTCTTCCCCGGGAAAGCATTTCAAGGCGCATTAAAAAGCCGAGAGTTGCTCCTACAAGGAAAAAAGTAACAATTGCAACAAGATACATAATTCCAATTCTTTTATGATCTGTTGTCAACAGCCACGCACCTAAGCCTGTATGTTTCCCCTTTTCTTTATAAAAGTCCACGTAGTTTTCTGCTATTACGTGATTTGCCATACACTTACCCTCTATTTTTTAACTTTCTTTTTTTTCCCTTTTATTGTTAAAACTGCAAAAACAACAGTTACCATAAATAAAACAACAGTCCCAACCATTCTTGTTATGTTCAGCACATACTTATCACCTTTTCGCTCATAGCTAAAACAGAAAGCCAGGATTTTGTTTAGAGTCGGCATTACCAGCCCCTGCTGCGCATTTATTACCGCCATCTTCAGGTCAACCGGATTAAACTGAGTCCCTAAGATATATCTTGTTATTTTCCCTTGTGGAGAAAGCATAATTAGAGAGCTCATATGGGCATAGTTGCTGTCACGATCTTTCTGATAATAAAAACCAGAAGCATCCGTTAATTTCCTTATACTTACGCTATCACCTGTCATAAATGTCCATGCCCCATTAGGCAAAGATTTCTTCATGGTAGAAAGACGTTCTTCCCTCCATTTTTTTGCATAGGCCGGAGTCTCTTTTGGATCAAAGCTTATTGTGACAATGTTATAATCCTTTCCAGGTTCAAGATCTGTTCTATCTACAACCTCAGCTAATCCCATTAGCATAGGACTGCACATTGCAGGACAATGGTAGTAAACAAGAGCCATTACTGTAGGCTTATTTACAAGTGAAGAAAGCTTAACTTTCTTTCCATTTTCATCTAGAAAGGTTAGGTCAAGAGGAATAGTGCTTCCTAGTTTTTCATCTATTCCAATTTTTACATGTTTATCATTTACTTGCTTCTGTTCTTGTGCAAAAAAAGGCCGGATCAAAATAATTAAGAAAAAAATCAGCAAGTATAAAAGGCAATGTTTCGAAGTTCTAAATTTCATTTTAACTTCCATAAAATCATTTCTTCTTAAGCCATCTCTCAAGTTTTAAGATGAGATAGCCGTTAAATTCAGTTTTTTAAGAAAAGAGAAGAGTTCATTCCACTCATTCCCATTAAGATTAACAATTTCCGCATTAAAACCGTTCACATCCAAAGTTGAGCTTGCAGTTCTTATAAGATCATCTACGCTGCCCGACCATGATTTTGATTTGCTTAAATAAGAGAGGACCCTTTGTTCGTTGCTAGAAACTCTCTCCAGAAGTTTTACGCCTGTATCATTCGGATTATTCTTTATGTATGATATTGCCTGATTAATGCTTCTTACATTTTGAATGGCATCTTCTGAAACAATTTCAATGGCCCTGGATACGGGGATCTGGTTTTGAGTCTGCATTCCCTGAGATAAGTTATATGATTTATCCAACTGTGAAACCTCCTGATCTGTAACAGGAGGAAAATCATTTGCAAATGTCCTTAAGTAAGAAATCAGAGCAATTTTATCTTCATTCTGAAGGTATTCAAAGGCAGGCATGCCACTGCCAGGAATTCCTTTCTGAAGAGTAGTAAGCATATCGGTGACCCGTCTTCCATTTTTCCAACCTTCATTTGCATGGAAGTTCCTTGGTTTTGGATTAAATGCAACACTAGCAGGTCCATCTCCCATTCCATTTTGCCCATGGCAAGAAGCGCAGTTTTGCTGAAACAGTGTCTTTCCTTTATCTATAAGATTCTGTGGTGGTTTCTTAATAATATTCTGGTCAACTCCATTTGATGTGCTTTCCTTTACAGGTTTTGCAATATCGTTAAATATATTTGTAGAATCAGTCAACACAGGAGCAATATTATTGTGATAT
>JAUZPB010000080.1 GCA_030706145.1 Bacteroidota bacterium | reverse complement strand
TTTCCCTCATTAGTTATTCTGCAGTTTAACGAAATAGAATCCTGAGAGCGAAGATCTGAATGAATTATGAGAAATAAGAACAGTCAATTTGTTCTTCAAACATAAATAAATTTCCGAAAAAAAGAAGCAGGCAAGTCGAATAGGGAGCGAACGCATTTACAATATATTCCCGTAAGTAATGTCGTCAAAATGAGCACAGGACGTCCTGCTTATGACACCCAAAGTGAAGACATGCAAAGGGCAGATGATAAGCAGAAGGGTTCATATGAGGAGGCCTTAAAGTCACTGAATGAAGACTATCCCAGTAAGATAATGTTCGGAATAGTTGAAGTAAAAGCTATTCGACACAGACTTCAGAAGAGTGCGGCATATTATGACTTTTCCATTGAACGGCTAAGCTAATTTGCTACCGGGCAGCATTTAATTCTGCAATTAACCAGAAAGTGTTGGCTGCCATAGGAGTCCAGTATTCCGAAACCTGCCAGATGCCGTCACCCATGAATGGCTGATCGGAATGATCTCCGCCAATTCCATTCATTACTGCACCGGCTAACAGCGGAGTAGCTGGTATAAATGCAGAGGGATTATACCGGGGCGGGTTATTATAACCCTCCGAAACTATTGTGCAGCTATTAAAAGGATTATTCCCCATAATCCAATCCAGCTGTCTTTGTGCAAGTTTTCTTAGCTCATCATTTTTTAAAACCTTGGCCGCTTTAATAAATCCAATTCCTGCAGAAGCTAAATTGGAATTAATGCCGACCCACCAGTTTAATTCAGGCTCCATAAAATACCGGTAGTAATACTTGCCAAATCTTCTGCCACCGCCGGTATCATTTTTGGAATAAAGTCCATAAGGAATTATCCCAAAGATATTATTCTTTGAAACAGGCAAAAGATATTCGCCGACATAACGGGAAATCATTTTTTTCCAGACTGCAGCATCCTTATGTTTTGGAAATAATAGTGCAAGATCGCATAAAGAGATAAATTCCGTACTGCCCAGTATTTGTTTATACGGTTCTTTATTTGTTAAAGAGCAATAAAAATAACCACCTGCACCTGTTTCATCGCTGTCTGCCTGCAGCTGTTTCAAAAGAGAAGCCTGTTCAGCTGCAAATTCTTTGTAGGATTTATTTTTTGTAATCCTGAATAATTCCAATGATGCCTGAATTGCGGTGCCATATACTTCCGGAGTATCTTCATTTTTTGAGCGGAATTTTCTGCACCATTCAAAACACTTCATTGCGGCATCCAAACATTTTTTTGAATAGACCGCATCTTTTAATCTTGTAATACGGGACATAGCAGCTTCGGACGAGATAAATCTGAATTGCGTCGGCATATCTGCAGGATTAGTTTGAATTACTCTGTCATCTTTATTACCCACAGTAAGCATAAGGCTGGTAGAAAAGCCGGCGTTCGGGCGTATCAGCTTTGCTTCAACTTCTTCATATTCTCCAATCAGGTTATCGGTCCATCTGTTGTTATCAAGATTTCTTTTAACATCTCCTCCGATAAAATCCATTACAAAACCATCCGGTTCCTGCATCTTAAGAAAATACTGATTTCCCCATATGAGCTCTTCGATTATTTTTTTCTGAATACCCTTGTCTGAAAATTCAAAAGAATTTGTAAGGCCAATCATTCCATAAATAGTTGCAGAAACCCATTTTCTTAAATCGCTTGCATCGTGCCAACCACCGGTTACATCTTTATGTTTGCCGTTATCAACCCGGACTCCGTCATCTAGATGGCAGGGAGATAAATATCCTGTTGTACTTGCGCCACACCTTTGTAAAGAAAAATAATTAAGGATAGAATTCACTGCTGGCTGGTAAACACTATTAGAAATTCTGAATGGATAAGAACGAAGAGTATCCGCTTTAATATAATATGAACCTTCCTCTGTAACACTGCTAAAATCACCGTATATGTAATTGCCAAAGTCACTTGATTGCTGAAATAACTGCCCTGTATAAACGACCTTTTGTGTTTTCAGATTTATTACTTCAAAGCTTTTTTGTATATCCCCTTTGCTTATGCATATTTTGGAAGCACCGGGCAAATAACCAGCGTGATTAATAAGAATATCGACATGTAAATCTCTTGATAAACGCTGTGCATTTAAACCAGAGCTGGAGAGAAATAATAGCAGAGAGAGGGATATTGCATAAAGTATAAATCTGGGATTCAAAAACCAAAACATTTTATTACATGCCGGTTTCATTGTAACAACCTTTTATTGTTCGAAGGATTGGAGAAGCAAATGAATCTTTAATAACTATCTTAATTCTGTCTGTATTAACTTTGTTAAAAGTGATAATTCTTGACCGGCCGATTGTTGTTCCTTCGAAAATCTTTTCCATGCTTCTGTTATTATCAGAATATATTTCGAAAGATTTTATTCTTTGTCCATACTCAATTGCTTCTTCCAGCCAGATAATATTAATATTCTCCTTTTTCCTTAGAGAAATGTTAAGTTCTGCTGATGTTATATTTTTATCGGTTGTCCAAAAGGTTTTGCGATTATTATCCAGACAATTTGCAGCCAGGAATTCTTTTGAATTATTCCGAAAGTTCGAGCAGTCAATATGCGCACCTTTAAAGATATTCCGGGCAAATATTTTATTAAGATTTCGCCTCCACTCTTTTAACCCCCGGATGTCAAACCTGCTGATCAACCCTTCTTTATTGGGGGGAACATTCAGCAACAGGTTACTATTCATTCCAACCGACTTTAAATAGATATCGGTAAGTATCTCTACTGGTTTAATTCTTTGATCCTGGGAAGAATGATAAAACCAGCCGGGTCTTATAGAGACATCACACTCAGAAGGATACCAAACCATGCCATTTTCTGATGCAGCCTGGAAGGAAGAAGTTTTAGGCTGTACACACCATTCAGTTTCATTAGCCAGCCCGTTTTCATTTCCAATCCATCTGATATCGGGTCCGCTAATTGCAATTAAAGCATTGGGCTGAAGGCGTCTTACCGTAGAATAATAAAGATCCCAATCGTATTTCTGAGTTTTCCCGTTAGGTCCCTCGCCATTAGCGCCATCAAACCAGACTTCGGCAACGTCCCCATAATGAAGAAACATTACCATCTCGGCATCCTGCCAGTTTAATTGGGTTCTAGTAGGAATCGGGAAATAGCGTTCGATAGTGGACAATTCATGTTTATTTACTTGCTGAGAAAACGTTTGTGGGCAAAAGAAAATAAGGAAAACCAACACAGTTGGGAAAAACCATGTATACATTTGTCGTCTCTCTTTTTAAAATCAACTAGGCACATTAACCATTAATGCAAAATATCCCTGGAACAGAATAGCAAAAATTTGTATTAATAAAACGGGAAGGAAATATATACCTTATTCTTTAATTGCACCAGTATCAGCGTTTAGATTTTGGGTATATCCGTAAAACAATTATTATTGTTGTAGATTCTCCTGCCTCTGACAAGGTTACATCAGCCCGCTTGAAAGATTCTGGAGGTTTGCCGCAGAAAGGTCTTATAGCTATAGAGGGACAGAACAGAAATACTTCATTATTTTCTTAAAAGAAATCGAATTCAGATTTAATCACCAAAATAAAAATATCTTCGACTCAATTGTTTCGAAATTGGGCTAAATTCTTAGAGTGGTTAGATTCGACCCGCGCGTGTGAAATTTCCAAATCTCTCAAAAACCAGTGTCCCAAAAGTGTCCAAGACTAATTTTTTTATCTGTTTTATTAGGAATATTAGGACTGTTTTAGGACACTATGAAATGAAAAAAGCCCAAAATCGCTTGATTATGAGCTTTTATTTCTGTGGCGGAGAGACAGGGAATTTCCGGATGTTCTAAAAGCGTGTGAATTCAGCTTGTTTTTGCATCTTTTTAAAAGTCAGTGACCAAATTATGACCAAGGCGTTTTAAAAATTTCAGAGTATAAAATAGCTCAGCCCTGCTCTTTAATTCTATTTTGAATCATCTGATCAATAAAACTGATAAAATCCTTCATTTGATTAAAGAATTCCTCTACCTGAGTTTTTGTCAGATAAACGAAATCATGATAATCAGCAGCAACTCTGTTGTTATATGATTCATCCAGAATTTCACCCAGATCTATTGGGACTTTGCCGGTCTTAATATAATTTTTATTAAAGTAACCAATAAGTTGTCTGTGTTTTGATGTTGAAAATCCATCAAGAAGAACTAGAGCACTTACTATATAAAATCCGGCATAATAGATCCTGTTCATTGCAGCGGAAAGCATTCCACTATCAAGCATCTTCTGAATATCATCAAGAGCTTCAAAGGCACGTTCTCTTTTATACTGGATGTAACGCTAAGTGGTCTTTCTTCCATCAGACTGCAATTCCATATGAGAGAACATTCTTTAAGAAAGGCATCTGTCTTAACGTGTGGTTCACTTCTTCTGAAGAGAAGAATTTAACATCGAACTGAATATCTCTATCTAAGCCAAAGCTGAATATATCTTTATAAATAACCCTTTCTTCCTTCCAGTCAATTTTCCTGTGAGTTATAATAAGAATATCAAAATCAGTATCTTCTTCTTTCTGAGCATAAACCCTTGAACCATAGCAATAGATCTGCTCAATTAAAGAGCCATATTTGCTAAGGAGCTGATTCTTCAGCTCTGTGGCATTCTGTAAATCTTTCTGGCTTAATGTATTATTCATAAAATTCAGGTTTTAATTAGTAGTAATTTACACAATTTTTACAAATCAGTCAGTATAAATTGCTGAAGTTAGGACTATATGACTTTCAACCCGGTTTCAAAGATTTCTTTAACAAAGGGGTTATCCTCTGTAAAGTTGTTACTACCCAAAACCTCGCACATGCGAATTTAATCAAATTTCGCATTAATCTAAAACATTATTCCTTATCTTTGCGAAGTAATTTATTACAAATAACTGGACTAGATGCTTAGATCTCTGCTATTATTCTTCATAAAATCCTTTAAAACTAAAACTCAGCTAAAACTTGAAAACATAATCCTACGAAAACAAATCTAAATTCTTCAAAGGACAAGCCCAAAGATAAAAATAAGGAAAACTGACCGATTGAATAATTCTGAGAGTTAGATCGGAAACGATCAGGAAAAAAATGTCAGCTCATTTGGATAGTGAAGGATTTTTGAATTCAAATTCAATGCCGGATAGATTTTTGAATATCGACAATTGAATGGGTTAGGATAATTCTGATTCAAATTAAATCTTACCGGCAGATATTCATTGTTGTCAACGAGTGTACCAATTATTTGTTTAATCTTTAGGAAGAAAATATCTGATCCGCTTATAGCAAGAATTAATCACTGGCAATAATAGCTCCTTTTCCTGATCTTTAAAGACAGTAAACTCTTGAGGATGTGATTACATGAGAAAAATAATTGTTATATCAATGATTACATTAGACGGAGTAATGCAGGCGCCTGGGGGACCTGAGGAAGATACATCAGGCGGTTTCAAATATGGAGGCTGGACTGCAACTTATGCTGATGAAGTTTCTGGTAAGGTCATGGAAAAACAGATGAAACCTTCTGATCTTCTTCTGGGCAGAAAAACATTTGAGATTTTTGCATCCTACTGGCCTGAACATGTGGACAATTGGCTGGGTATCAATGATGTCACAAAATACGTCATGAGCAGGACTATGGAAAAGTCAGACTGGAAAAACTCAGTTTTCCTCAAAAGCCTGGCAGATATAGAAAAGCTCAAAAATTCAGAAGGTTCTGAGATCAAAGTTTGGGGCAGCAGTGAGCTCGTTCAGCTGCTGCTTAAGAATGATTTAGTGGACGAACTCTGGCTCAATATTTACCCGTTGACACTTGGTAATAGAAAAAAGTTGTTTGACAATAGCACGATTCCGGCAGCATTTACATTAATAGACAGTACTGCTACACCAAGCGGAGTGATTTTTACCAATTACAAGCAAGCTGGAGAAGTTAAGACAGGTACTGTTGGAGCTTAAGTCAGCTGACCCTGTTAATAATTCCCCAGATAAGCTGAAATATCTTCACCAGAGCAAATATTAACAAATAAATGGACCCGGTTCTCAAGACCAAATGAGTCTCAGTTCTATTAAAGCTAAAATTTCTCGGTTTGTTTTACCCATTTTTATCTTTCAGCATAAAACCAGTCCGGATTCCGATTTCCCAATGACATTTTGAAAATCTTTAGCATTACTAAGTTGATTTTAAGAATACATTCTAAGCTGGGGCTCTTCTTAATAGTCCTTTGCAATCTTTTCTTGTCTTGACCGGGTATTTATTAACAGTTTAAGAGACCTGATGACCGGATATGGATAAATAAACCGGAACCGGTTGATTTATCACTGAAAAATGTCGCTTAAGTTTTTATAATTTTTGTCTCATTACTATTGACAAATACCGTTCTTTATCTTTATAAATAAGTAATTACATTATCTGTTCTTATATTCTCTTCTACCGGGTAACTATGTGTTTTAGGAAACTTCTCACCCTGGATTTAAGTTATAATATGACAAAAGAAAAAGACAGAATAATAATGAAAGAGGTTCTGGTAATTGGGTCTGGACTCGGGGGACTTACAGCTGCACTCAGACTTTCATCAAAAGGATATAGAGTCAGAATTTTAGAAAAACATTCAAAGCCCGGAGGGCGTCTTAATCAGTTAGTTATCGACGGCTTTAAGTTCGATGTAGGCCCTTCATTTATGAGTATGACATATATACTTGATGAAATGTTTTCTGACCTGGGAATTAAGAACCCTCTGAAACTGACTCCTCTCGACCCCATCTATCAGGTTTTTTTTGAAGGAAGGAATAGGCCTTATAAAATCTGGAAATCAACGGCAAAACTTCAGGAGGAATTTAGTAAAATTGAACCGGACCTTGCAGCTAAGGCTGATAAGTATCTTGCAAAAGCAGGGGAGTTTTTTAATGATACGATAGGACCCGTCGTTAAATCCAATTTTGACGGTTATGCAGATTATTTCTTTAAACTTAGCCGCCTTCCCCTTAAGCATCTTCCTTATTTGTTCAAAAATATGTGGAGTGAAGTTTCCAGAAATTTTTCATCGGAGGAGATGCGCATTATTTTTTCTCTCGTTGCATTTTTCCTTGGGTCAACTCCTTTTCAGACATCTTCAATATATTCACTGCTAAGCTATACTGAACTTAAACATGACGGCTACTGGAATATTGAAGGGGGAATGTACCGCCTTACAGAAGCAGTCGTGGAACTGCTTGAAGCCCGCGGAGTGGAAATTATTTATAATACCGAAATAACCCAAATAGAATACCAGGGGAGCAGTGTAAAGGCTCTGCTGGACAGAAATGGCTGCCGCTATAGTGCAGATATATATGTATCCAATTCTGACGCCGCCGCTTTTCGCGGAACTGTATTGGGAAGAAAAAAATATTCGGAAAGTAATCTTGATAAGATGGACTGGACTCTTGCTCCGTTTACCATTTATCTTGGTATTAAAGGAAAAATAGATATTCTTATGCACCATAATTATTTTCTCGGAAATAATTTCAAAAACTATTCGAATACAATATTTACTTCCTCTATTAGCCCTGATAAACCTTATTATTATGTTAATGCTTCTTCAAAGTCTTTCCCCGGCTGTGCCCCGGAAGGATGCGAAAATCTTTTTATTCTGTGCCCTGTTCCGGATATGAGATATAAAAGCGACTGGTCAGATAAAGAACAGCTTGCTGATAAAATAATCGGGGATATTTCAAAAAGAACAGGATTTGATATTGCTGAAAATGTTATTGTGAAAAAAATAATGTCCCCTATGGAATGGGCAGATACATTTAACCTTTATAGGGGCAGCGGACTTGGGCTTGCTCATGGAATGAATCAGATTGGAGCATTCCGCCCGAAAAATAAGGACGAGGAATTCCGGAACCTTTATTATGTGGGAGCTTCAACAATTCCCGGAACCGGACTCCCTATGGTGATAATTAGTTCAAAATTAACTGCAGAAAGAATAGAAGGTGACTATGGACCTTTATCTTGATACTTCCTATAAAATAAGCAGATTAATTACCAAACAGTACAGCACTTCATTTAGCCTAGGAATAATGGCCTTTGCAAAAAAATACAGAGAGCCTGTATATTCAATATACGGGTTTGTCCGGCTCGCTGATGAAATTGTTGATACTTTTCACGGCTTCGATAAAGCCTCTCTGCTTAAGGGATTGAGGGAGGAAACTTACCGGGCTATTAATATGGGAATATCTGTAAATCCGGTGATCCATTCATTTCAGATGACAGTTAAAATATATAATATCGATATTTCCTATATTGATGCCTTCCTCAACAGCATGGCAATGGACCTCAATAACACGAGCTATGAAAGAAATGTTTATGATAAGTATATTTATGGATCAGCTCAAGCAGTTGGACTTATGTGCTTGCACATATTTTGTGACGGTGACAAGTCAATGTTTGAGAAACTGAAGGAGCCTGCCCGTATGCTTGGAGCTGCATTCCAGAAAGTTAACTTCCTCAGGGATATTAAAAGTGATATTGAGGAGCGGGGAAGAATTTATCTTCCCGATATCCATCAATTCGATGTGATCGATATTAATAGTAAAAAATTCCTCGAATCTGAAGTCGAGAAAGAATTTGAAGCTGCACTTCAGGGCATAAGGAAACTTCCTAAAGGAGTTAAGCTTGGCGTATATTCGGCTTACCTTTATTATTATTATCTTTTCAGGAAAATTAAAGGACTCGACCTGACGGAACTTCTCTCCAAAAGAGTCAGCATTCCAAATATAATGAAACTTGTTCTTCTGCTTAAAGCGATTATTATTGTCCGTATCCTAAGATAGGTGAAATATGTATCCGGTTAAATTTATTTATATAATTGCGGTTCTTTTCTGTTTCTTGCAGATAACCTATGGCGGTCAGGATGAACCGGATCAGAAAACGCTCACAAGGATACGAAGCGATTTTTATCTCGCCGTTGAAAATGAGGACAGCCTGGACAGCCTCGCCGGACTGATCGAAATGAAGTATGATACTGATGCCGATGACTGCCCTGCGGTTATACTTGCTTACTATGGCGCCCTTGAAACCCTGAGAGCAAAATATACATTTAATCCGTACAGCAAGTTCAAAAACGTAATTTCAGGGATTAAAAAACTCAATGCCGCCGTAAGCAGATCATATGACAGACTTGAAATAAGATTCCTTCGCTTTGCCGTTCTTCATAATATCCCAGGAATTTTCGGGGTGGCAAAGGAAAGAAATGACGACCTGAAAGTTACTTTTGAACAGCTGCTTAAAAAGAATTATTCATCTGTAAGCAGGGATTTGCAGAAGGGCATAGCTGAATTCCTTATGCGCAGCGATAGGCTGGAACAGTATCAGACAGAAAGCTTAAGATCAATTTTCCCTGACGCCGCAATAAAATAAATGTATACATATTTAATTATAAATATCTGCATAATTATATTCCCTCTGTTTATGTCGTTCGAACAGAAAGTCAGGTATTACAGAAAATTCCCCCGGCTGCTTCTTTCTATTCTTATTGCCGCCGCCCCTTATATTATATGGGATTCTTATGCCGCAATTAGGAATGACTGGATGTTTAACAAAAAATATATTCTAGGTATTGGAGTGTTTTCCCTCCCCATTGAGGAAATTTTATTTTTCATTACCGTTCCTTTCAGTTCAATATTTATTTATGAATCCCTGAGATTTTACATCCCCGAAAAAACTCTTAAATTAAACAGTATGGTATATTTTGCCGCAGGAATTGCTGTTGTTTTAATTTCATTTGTTTTTTTAGGCAGATATTACACTTTTACTGTGCTCATATTCACCGGAGCATTTCTTATGATTTCCTCTGTTTTTTTTGTTGATATTATTAAATCCGGGATCTTCTGGATCTTTAACGGTGTAATGCTAATCCCTTTTCTCATATTTAATTATATTCTGACATCTTTGCCCGTTGTCATCTATAGCCGGAAAGCTGTCATTGGTGTTAGATTTCTGACAATACCCGCAGAGGATTTCCTTTATTCATTTTCCCTTCTTTCCTTTTATCTGTCTGTCTATCTATTCCTGGGAAAAAGATGGCACGTAAAAATAAAATAGCTGTAATAGGTTCAGGACTTGGCGGTCTGTCTGCTGCTGCACGACTTGCGGCAAGGGGATTTGATGTGGATGTCTTTGAAAAATCTGCCGTCAGCGGCGGAAAGGCAGGGGAAGTTTCAGCCTCAGGATACAGATTTGATACAGGCCCTTCGGTTCTGACTATGAAATTTGTGCTTGAAGACCTTTTCAGCGAAATTGGAGAAAAACTGGAGGATTATCTGGCAGTTGAACAACTGGATATCCTCTGCCGGTACTTTTATCCTGATGGAACTCTAATTGATGCCTATAGCGGTTTCGAGCGCCTTGCTTCCGAAATTTTCAAAAAAACAGGAACTGGCAGGCAGCAGCTTAATAAATATTTTGATTACTGCAGAAGAATCTACGACCTGACAAAGGACATATTTCTTATGCAGAGCCTTATGGAATTAAAGACCTATGCTAACTTTGATGCCTTCAGGACTCTTTTCAAAATTAGAGAAATTGACAGTTTAAGAACAATGCACGAGGCAAACAGTGATTTTTTTTCTGATAAAAGGATTATTCAGCTTTTTGACCGCTACGCAACTTATAACGGGTCAAGCCCTTACAAGGCTCCTGCAACACTGAATATTATTCCGCATGTGGAATGCACTATGGGATGCTATTATGTGCGGGAAGGAATCAGATCCATTCCCTTAAGTATTGAAAAAGCTGCCGCTAAGAAGGGTGTAAAGTTTTATTTTAATTCCCTGATCGATAAAATAGTATGCCGGAAAAATAAAGTTACTGGAATTATTGCGTGCGGTAATGAATTTAATTATGATGCGGTGATCTCAAATTGCGATGTAAATTATACTTATAATTATCTCCTTGATGGCGGAGGCTCTTTTTTTGCTGAAAAATATAAAAACCTGGAGCCATCCTCCTCAGCCCTTGTATTTCTCTGGGGTATACGGGGAATGAACCCATCACTTGAAGCACATAATATCCTTTTTTCTGAAAATTACAGAAATGAATTTGAACAGCTTTTCACTTTGATGCAATGCCCGGATGACCCGACTGTATATATTCATATTTCATCAAGATATAAACATGATGATGCCCCTTCAGGAAATGAGAACTGGTTTGTCATGATCAATGCACCTGCTGCGGGCACCTTACCTGACTGGAAAAATGAAGCTCTTAGGATGAAAGCAATTATTCAGAAGAAAATAAAGGAAATGCTGGGAATAGAACTGAGCAGCCTTATTGAATATGAAAAGATAATTACACCCGAAGATATTGAAAGGAATACAGGCAGCTTCAGGGGCAGCATTTACGGAATTTCTTCCAATAGCAGGTTTGCTGCATTTCTCAGGCAGAGCAACAGATCGCGCAGATACAAAGGACTTTTCTTTGCCGGAGGCAGCGCACACCCTGGCGGAGGTATCCCTCTTGTACTTCTTTCAGGAAAAATAGTCAGCCGGATGATAGGGGAAATGTTATGATTAAAGCTGAACATAATAAGGCAGCCAGACTGATATTTGACGTTTATATTGACAGGCTTCTGAAAAAGAATTTTTCTTCTTTTTTTCTTGTGAATGAATGCCCGGAAATCAAAAATATTAATTCTCTTATTGTGACTCCTAATCATTTCAGCTGGTGGGATGGTTTTTTTATTGATCTTGTAAATCGAAAAGTCTTAAGGCGCAAAATTCATATCATGATGCTTGAAGATCAGCTTAAAAAATACTGGTTTTTCAGGTACCTTGGGGCATATTCTGTCAGACAGGAAAACCCGAAGTGCATAATTGAGACGGCCGCTTATTCAAGGGAAATTTCAGATATTCCCGGGACGCTGAATGTAATATATCCGCAGGGTGAAATAGAGTCTTATGAAAAACGTCCTCTTTCATTTAAGTTTGGCCTCAGGTTTTTTCTCCGCGGTATCGCCGGAAACAGCGCTGTTGCGCCCGTCCTTTTTAAAATAAAGTACGGTGAAGTTATGAAGCCGTCTGTATATTGCTGGTTTGGCGAACTGGTTTCCCCGAAAGATGTAATTGCTGACTTTGCCCGCTATTTGAAAAACTTAGAATACGGGCTTGATCAGCTGAATATACTATCAGAAAGAAAAACATCCATGAAAGACCTTTTCAGGAATGAATTATGACGCTTATTTTCTGGTTGATATTCCCGTTTGTATTTGCAGTTTTGATTGTGTCATTATACAATATGCTTACTGCACCCCGCATGTTACCCGAGAACTGCTTCGGAACTGAAGCCCCGGGCCTTCCTCTTATTTCTCTTCTTATTCCGGCAAGAAATGAAGAAGAAAATATTGCCCGATGTCTTGAACTGGTATCAAAACAGAATTACAATAATCTTGAAATAATTGTACTCAATGATAATTCTGACGATAGGACCCTCGAAATTGCTTCAGGGTTTGCTCTTGCAGACAGCCGGATAAGGATAATTCACGGTCAGCCGCTCGAAAAACCATGGCTAGGAAAGAACTGGGCCTGTCATCAGCTTTCTCAGAATGCTTCGGGGAGCCTTCTGCTTTTTATTGATGCTGATGTCAGGCTTTCACCCGATGCTGTCCATTCAGCAGCACTGAAAATGAAAAAATATGATCTTGGAATGCTCTCTGTTTTTCCGGGTCAGATAATGGGTTCAATTGGGGAATATCTGATTGTTCCTATGATGAACTGGCTGCTCCTTTCATTTCTTCCTTTGAGGAAGGTATTTACATCGGCCGGTAAGTCTTTTGCTGCAGCAAACGGCCAGTTTATTATGATGACAAAGGAAGCTTATGCCATTTCAGGCGGACATAAGGCAGCAGCGGCGCAGATCGTCGAGGATATGGAACTGGCAAGAAAAATTAAAATGTCCGGGCTCAAACTTATGACTCTTCTTGGTGGAAATATGATCCGCTGCCGAATGTACAGAAATTTCAGTGATGCGTTCACCGGGTTTTCAAAGAATTTTTTTGCCGGATTCAAAATCCCTGCTTTTTACTTTATTATTATGCTTTTAATGATGGAAGCTGCTTTCCTCTATCCTTTTTTACCGGCTTTGTATTTGCCTGAATTTGCGCTTCTTTCAGCAATGATACTGATAAGCAGGATATTTATTTCTGCTTCATCGGGTCAGAATATATTATTCAATATACTTCTTCATCCGCTGCAGATGCTGCTTGTGCCCGTTATTGGAATAAACTCTGTTTTTGTCAAAAGAAAAAATAAGGTAATATGGAAAGGCAGAATATACTAAAGGAAAAAACAGCCTTTATAATTTTGACCCTTCTTTATACGGTTGGTGTTGCGGGTCATTCGGTAAAATCATTTTACCATCTTATGATTCAGCTGACTCCATATACACTCCTGCTTTCGGGATTTATTGTGCTTTTTGTCGTTTTCGGAGGTCAGTTTCAGACAAAATTTGCTTTCTGGAGCGGCGCAGTATTTATTGCAGCCTTTCTTACCGAAGCTGCCGGCGTTGCTACCGGCATAATATTTGGCAGGTATTATTACGGAAATACTCTGGGTCTCAGTCTGCTTGATGTCCCGGTTCTTATTGGTTTTAACTGGATGTTCGTTGTTTTAGGATCCGCTTCAGTCTCACGCAGATTATTTTATCGTCCATTTTATTCTGCATTGTCTGCTGCCCTGCTTGCTGTTATTTTTGATTATGCCATGGAACCTGTGGCTCAAAAATTGAATTACTGGCATTGGACAGGCGGATATGCCCCTCTTCAGAATTATATCTCCTGGGGCTTTTTTGCTTTTGCGTCTTCTTATATTTTATTTAAGGCAGAAATAAAAATCCCTGCCGGAAAGATTACAGAAAAATATTTCCTTATTCAGTTTATCTTTTTCTGCCTGCTTAATGTAATACCCATAAGTGTATAGGAAAAATCATGGGAATATTAATAGCTCTGCTGATTATTTTACTCTGGCTGTGGCATCTTGTTTATGCTTTCATTTATATAAAACCAGATCTACTTTCTGTTTCTTTTTATATTCATGTTCTTATTCAGGCATATTTGTATACCGGACTTTTCATAACTGCTCATGATGCCATGCACGGCACTGTAAGCCGTAACCGGGGAGTGAATCGCGCTTTTGGCATTTTATCCCTCTTCCTGTTTGCAGGCATGAATTATAATGGAATTGTGAAGAGTCATTATCTGCATCATAAATATCCGGGGAAGGCTGAAGATCCTGATTTCACAACAGGCTCCCAGAATTTTTTTTTGTGGTGGTTTAAATTTATGACTGGTTATGTAACCATTGTGCAGCTTATTATAATGGCCGCAGCTTTTAATTTACTGAATTTATGGATCAGTCAGCCCAAACTTTTTGCGTTCTGGATTATACCTGCATTTCTTTCCACACTGCAGCTTTTTTACTTTGGAACATACATCCCCCACATGCTTCCGCATACAGAGGATATGAAACCACATAATTCCCGCACTCAGTTTAAGAATCATCTTCTGGCAATGTTAAGCTGCTATTTCTTCGGATATCACAGGGAACACCATAACTCTCCCGGCACACCATGGTGGAAGCTGTATCGGCTTAAATAGCTGTCACTGTTCAAAACCCAGTCTGTGTAAATTTAGCTAATATTCGCATTATTCTAAAACTGTTTTCTTAACTCATCAATTTCATTTATCAGAAGCATTCCTGAAGAATCGATAACTTCACTATATGATTTTGCCGCCCTTCCCCCGGCAATAACTTTTATGTTATGAGAGGTAAGCTGAGCCAGCTGTTTTAATTCTTCTTTAGTCTTTTCATCAGAGGACGGGTAAACAAGGCTTATACAGACAACTTTTGCGCCTGAATCCAGGGCGGCTTTATTTATTTCTTCTGCCGGCAGGTTTGCTCCAAGATGCAGAGTTTTCCAGCCCATTGAAGCTGCAGTTACAGATACCAGAAGTGCCCCAAGCTCATGCATCTGCCCCTGCACAGAGGCCGATATGACCACCGGCGCACCCGGAGCCGGGCGGTAAAGGCTTATTATGTATTTAAGAAATTCTGTAATTACGGAAGATGCCATATGTTCCTGCGGGATCCTTAGCTCACCACTTTCCCAACCCTCACCAATATCTTTAATTAGCGGAATCACTAGTTCATTTATTACCCTCTCCTGCCCAAGGGCAAGTAAAGCCTTTAATAAAATATTCTGAAGCCTGAAAGGCTCATACTGCCTTATGGCTTGTATACAGGTATCAAGGTATTCTATGGCTGCGGATCTGAAAGCCCCGGAGGTATCCATGTGAGTTTTCCCTCCTGCTTCGTGCGTGCCTGAATGCTCTTCAATTATCTTTTTCAGGCTTTCAGGTGCAAGCCCTGCAATACTTCCAATGCTATAGCCTAGTAAAACAACCTGTGCAAGCAGCGTAAGCTTTTCAAGATCCTGCTTTGAATATTCCCGCCTTTCTGATTTTGTCCTTTTGGGACTTACGGCATGATAGCGCTTTTCCCAGGCACGTATGACATGGGAACTTAGTCCTGTAAGCTTTGATACTGCTTTTATGGGATATGTTTGTTCTTTCTCCATAATTTAATCTAAATATTTGTCCATGTTTTGTCAAATGTTTTTCATCAAATTACTAAATTATTAAATATTCTTAGACAAATGGAACTATATGTCCTTAGACATAGGTTATACATAGTTAAAGACCCTGGGGAAATAATGAAAAATATCTCACTTTTAGGCATCTTTGTGCTTTTCTCGCTAATCATCAGGGCAGAAGAAATAAAAAGCTCTATCAGCGGTAAAGTAATAGATCAGTCAACTCTGCAGCCTCTGCCGGGGGTAAATGTGATTATCCTGGACACAAACCTTGGTGCTGCAACGGATATAAACGGTGAGTACAAGATTGAAAACATCCCGCCCGGAAGGTATACTTTAAGGGCATCGTTCATTGGCTATGTTACGCAGGTTAACAGCGAAGTGATAATAAGTCCGGCACATTCAGAGATAGTCGACTTTGAGCTTAGGCCTTCTGCCCTGTTGCTTGAAGCAACCCACCAACCGTATACTTCATATACTGCTGAGGCCGGAGGATTCAACCGGAATGTGCAGGTGACTGTGCCGTCGCCCTCTCCGCAGAGCATTGAAGGAGGTGATGATGTAAGATACGGCCTTATAGCGACGTTCGGATTGTTCATATCCACATCAATATAATATGCATAAAAGGAAGGAATTGATGCTTTTGAGCCTCAATATACCTTAGCTCCAGGTATGGATGAATAGGTGGATGTAACATCCTTCCATGTAATTGTCTGTGCCTGTAGAACTGATGCAAGGAGCATAAGTGCAGTTAATGCTCTTTTCATAATTTTCCCTGATTGTTAGAATTTATTAGGCGGATTAAAAATTATCTTCTTAATGGGGCAAAATTAACCCTGTAACATATAGCAGGTTTTAATAAAAGGACAAACAACATCATATGGCAGTCTGAAAGATGTACTTTTTCCGGCCTGAACTTTACCATTTGTACAGGCACGGGGAAAAATGAACAGAATAAAACATTAACACCCGGGGCTTATATGCCGGGGTTAATGTTTTATTCTCAAGCTTAACTTTTTTCTTACTTACTATTACGACATTTGTAGTATGGTTGCGCACCTGTTCCTTCATCGCCATAGGCGAAAAACGTTGAACTTTGCACTATTTCAGGTACATCATTTTCCGGGTTTCGGTGTAATTGCCTGCTTTGATGCTGTAGAAATATGTGCCGGCTGTGAGGTTTGCCGCATTGAACCGAACGTCATAGCTGCCTGCTGCCATCTTCTGGTTTACAAGCGAGGCTACTTCCCTTCCAAGAATGTTGAATATTTTTATGCTTACAAACTCTTCCTTCGGGATGGAGTAGCTTATAACGGTTGACGGGTTAAAGGGATTCGGGTAGTTCTGCTCAATCTTATAGTTTACTGCACCTGTCCTTGTATCTTTTACATCTGTTGGAGCTGAAGCCGGGGGAAGCTTTATTACGCTGCCGTTCGGAAGGGCAGCCATCACGCAGAATGATTTTCCATTCTGATTCTTTGACGTATCAAGGAATCCTGAGGCGAATACTACTGCTGCTCCTCCTTTAAGTGAAGTAAGATCTGCTTCAACTGATGTTACTATTGTATTCGGGGAATTTGCCGGCGTAATATCCAGGGTATATTTGGCCGGAGGCACTGCTATGTAATCAGTCATATCTCCGTATGCCGCATTGCTTACAATCTTAACTACTCCTCTTGCATATATATCCACAGCCGGAGCATCGGTTGAGCCGTGAAGCACAAAGAACTCGACCTTTTCCATATCTATTGCCTTCTCTCTTGCCATCTCCTTAATGAAAAGAGTAAAAGCTGTGCTTCTTTTATCCGGATTTTGGCTGTATTTCGAAGTATCCAGTACACCGTTTGCAATTGCAACATAGGTCTTTCCGGCATCTAGCTTCAGGTTGAATTTTGCAATTACATCATTTACGGACATGCTGTTTGCCGGGGCTACACCAACGGTAAATTCTGTCCCAGCCGGTGCGTCAATAAATGGGGTTGCCTGGCGGAACATAAAATCTTTAAGCAAAAGCTTGTCGTTAAGATACACATCAACGGATTTTGCAGCAATATCGGCTGAATTGTGGATCACCTGCAGGCGGGCTGTCTGCGCATTTACAAAAGAACCGAACATAAAAACGAAAGATAAAACACCAAGAACCATTTTATAAGTTTTCATTGTGTTACTCCTGTTTATAAATTGTCTAACATAATGTATAACTTATGTCTAAGATATTTAGTTCCTGAGGGTTATATATTAGATATAAATTAGACACGGGTAAAATAAGTGACCTGAATAGGGTTATGGAAGAGATAAGTAATATTGAAGAGCAGATTAAAACCAGGTGACCAAAAGGCCAGTTCAGTTCCCAGGAAAGATTGAGAAAATTCCTGCAATGAATGGATTGCATCATATTTACTGCAGGCTAGCCGTTTAAAAGAACATTTTTCAACTGAATATTTTTAGCCTTAATAGGAACTGGATAACTATGCTTTGTTCGATATGATTTAGATGATTTTTGATAAATGTAGGCTGATATGCCTATTCAAAGCAGCAGGGAAGGCCTGTTACATGGGGAAGCCTACTCAGCAGAGGATGAATTCTGTCCAAGGAAATATAAGCTCCATTCAAAGGGAGGTTACGAACCTTAATTCAAAGTAAGGAAATATTCAGTTATGAAAACAAAACTGGAAGAAATAGCAGCGAAAGCTCTAAAGGAAGCAAACGTAGTCTTTACATCGTTAGCGCAACACTTAACGAAGGAGTTGATTCGTGATAGTTTAGATCACATATCAAAGAATTCAGCAGTTGGTGTTGATGGAATAGATGTAGAGGCTGCAAAGAAGGACTTCGAACGGTGGATAGGAGAGATGCTAGCTTCTGTTCACAGGAAAAGCTACAGGCCACCAGCAGTACGCAGAGTGCTGTGGATCATTCTTTGAAGAGCTAGGTGCGGGAAATCTGCACGCCTGGTTCTGTGGGGGTCTGGGCTGTGAGTTGCACGGCCCTTCTACCCGGTGACAACCCTTTGCAAAAACCTTTTTAATGTTTCGCGGCATGTAGAGACTATTTTCCTATGCCTTAAGGTTTGTTAAGGATAAAGCATGAACTAAAATTATTATTATAAAAAAGTAGAGGAGTGTAAAAGATTTTTTCATATTGAGGGTCTGTTTTAGTTTTATAAAATAAATGATTGAGTGAGGAATAAAATAATAATTTTTATGTTCGTTTTCACCTTGTACATCTTAATAAACAACTGGGTCAGGGAGAAGGTCGGCAATTCGCTGTTTACTCCAATAACCATAAGTCTCCTTTGAAAATGTTGTTTCTAGCAGGTTCCCATACCGGTCAATGAGTTTGTGGTGAATAAGCGAATTAAAGAAATGTTTGCAAGATCCCAAATAACAGTTCTTCCTGTTTTCCTCCCACATATCCTTTTCTTCCTGTGAGCTGGGTATAAGTTCTTCAAATTTGGGATAGCTTTGAGATTTTACCCCCGATTCTTCATTATATATAAACGTACCCAGCAGAACATGTAATTTGTAACCTAAAGCTTTATTTTCAATAATTATTATACTATCCGCATTTGCTTTAAACTCTCTGGAACTTCCTTCTGTAAAACCTATTACTTCAGGATTTAATATTTTGGTCATTTTTGAATTTTTTGTTTCACCGAGAAATTCACGCGTAAATACTTTCAGCTTTTCTCTCCAAGAATCAGGGAATTCTGCTGTCACATTTATCTCACTGAGTACTATGGCCTTCGGTTTCAACTCAATATTAATATTAAATGTCTTAAATTCATTAGCCCAAATATTTTCAACCTGCGTCTCGTAACCCAAAAAGCTGATAACAATATTATAGTTTCCCAAGGGAATATTCTTAATTAAAAATTCTCCTTTTTCATCAGTGTATGTGCCTATAGTAGTGTTTGCAAGAAAAACGTTGGCATTGAAGATGGGCCTACGGGTATCATTATCAATGATTCTTCCTTTAATAAGAACTTTCGAAAGTTCTTGTGCCTCTGAAACTGTTATTAGAACACATAGCAAAATTAGCAGAGATGCGATAGTTTTCATATTTCCCTCATTAGTTATTCTGCAGTTTAACGAAATAGAATCCTGAGAGCGAAGATCTGAATGAATTATGAGAAATAAGAACAGTCAATTTGTTCTTCAAACATAAATAAATTTCCGAAAAAAAGAAGCAGGCAAGTCGAAT
>JAUZPB010000008.1 GCA_030706145.1 Bacteroidota bacterium | reverse complement strand
CTCTCTATCATAATATTTTCAAAAACTTTTCAGCAAGACCTACGAAATCCAAATTGTTTACTTTGGATAGCATTTCAATATCCTCTTCAGAGAAAGCTTTGATACCTCTTAGGGCTCCACATATTCCACATGCCATAGCTCCAATTGTATCTGTATCACCTCCAAGATTTGCTGAGAGTCTTGCACACCTTAGAGGATCACCATTTGATCTTAAAAACAGGGCCAGTGAAGCAGGAATTGATTCCGATACAGAAAGTCCTGTTCCAATTGCATTATATATTTCACTAAGAAATTTAATATCATCGTCTAAATCTTTTGTAATATCTACAGCCATAGATATTCTTTTCTCTACTGAAGCGCCAACTGTATCATATCCAAATTTCATTCCTTTTAGGGCAGCACTTTTTGCAGCTTCAATTATACCTTCCAGACTACCATCGCCGTATATAGAACAAGAGACAGCAGAAGCAATAGCTGAGGCTGCTGAAATTGCATGCCGTGTATTATGTGTCGGCAGGCAGCTAAGTCTCACATTTTCTACTAATATGTCGATTTCTTTCCAATTGCTAATAATACCAACTGGAATAATCCGCATAGCAGAACCGTTTGTAAGTCCATCTTTCCCAGCTTCTTCAATTGGAGCTCCATTAGAGATAAGTTCTAATGCTTTTTTTGTACTAGGGCCAAAAAGGCTTTTTATTTTGGCGCTATTCAAATCTGACCACTTCAGCATGTTTTTTACAATGCTAAATGGATCGACTTTTCCCTTATCTTCAATCAAAGTCTCCGAGATAAGAAAAGTCATGTATGTATCATCTGTTACCTGACCAGCTTTTAGACCATGGCTAATAACATTATCCTCGGGGGCATCAAGGAAAGAATCTATCCATCCGAAGCGCCTTGTAATTTTCTCTTTTGTCCAGAATTCTACAGGCATCCCCATTGCATCGCCATAAGCTACGCCAATAAAGGCGCCTAATACTTTATTATAAAGATCTGACCTATCCATAATATTCAAAAACTCCAGAGTTAAAACTTAAGAGAAATTATTTAGGAAAAATTATTTTTTAACTTCTTCACTTAATTTACCAGCAAATTCCTCAACTTCGCTTAAGTTTCTTGATGATCTTGCGCCTACAGCCTTGCAGGTAAGAGCAGCGGCAGCAGAGGAAAAGTGCATAGCTTCCTTAAGCTTCATATTTCTTACAAGATAGGAATAAATAAAGGCACCTAAGTATGAATCCCCTGCCCCTGTTGTATCCAGAGCTTCGACCTTAAAAGATGGGAGATCAATAAGCTCTCCATTTTGAGAAGATATTGAACCACTGCTGCCCAAAGTTAAGAGAAGAAGACCTTTATAGGTTTTCATAAAAGACTTAATTCCAAGCATATGGTCTTCAGTTTCTGTAAGCTGATAAAATGCTTCTCTGCAAGGGGCAAAAACATCGACATAGCTTAAAGCATCCAAAATATCTTTTCTTTTGATTCCGAACTGCTCCATCATGGGAATACCGATCTGAATGTTTACTACTGTCTTAAGTCCGGCCTCTTTAGCAAGTTTAAGTGCATAAAAAGCAGGCTCACCAGGAATAAGGTCTGTATAGAATATCTTTGATGAAGTAAGATAGCGGCTTTTGACATCGCAGGCCTTAAGATTAAGAAAAGAATCGCCCATATTAAGAAGAATAAATTTCTTCCCATTTTCCCCTACTACAATCGTAGTATGAAGAGAGCTTCCCCCCTGTTTTATAACCATAGAGGTTGTATCGACTCCCTCTTTATCTAACCCGCCTATAATTGCCTTACCAATCTCGTCATCACCAACCTGGGCAATAAGGCCGCACGAAGCACCCAATCTCTGCGCCTGAACAATAACATTTGCAGCACTGCCGCCATCCATGTAATTTCTTTCTTTAATTAGTGCAAAACCATCTTCAGACGGAAGTGAATCGACCTGCAAAATCACATCCATTGCAACTGTACCTAGAGCGACAATATCCATAATATGACCTCCTGCTTGCATTAAAAAATTTAATAAGGTTGAAAAACAAATATTATGACTATTATTATTTCAGCCTTCAGTGGAGAAATCCTGGAAAAGATTAATTCATTTTAGAGCATGATTATCTTAAGGCTTATTTATTTTTTTGCTTGACAATATAAATAAAAAGGATTAGGTTTCCAACCAAGTTGTACCAACAACCATACAACTTATTTCCTCTTTTCAAGTTAATCTTTTGCTGATCAGAAAATCGGGAGAATATACCATGAGAGCTCTTTTATACCTTAAAAAGTCACTTTTCATACTTCTTCTTTGCGCCATAAGCCTTACATACGGGCAGAAGCAGTTAAAAATAGTCTCACTTGCTCCTAACTGGACTAATATTACAGCAGCTATAGGGGCAACAGAAGACCTTGTAGGGGTTACGCGCTACTGCATTTTTCCTGATTCAATTCCAAGGCTAGTAAAGGAAAACAAGCTTCAGATAGTATCAGGCTTCATGGATGTCAATTTTAAGAAGGTAAAAGAACTTAATCCGGATATAATACTTACCTGCACAGGTGTACAGGCAAAGATAAGAGATAGATTTATTAAAGAAGGTTTCAAGGTTATACACATGGATGAAACCAATCTTGAAGAAGTATATTCAAAGATAATTGAACTAGGCAAGGCAGTTGGTAAAGAAGAACAGGCACAGACGCTTGTAGGTGATATAAGAAAAAACCTAAAGAATGTTGCTGAAAAATATAAAGATGCACCAAGACTAAGTGTTTACTATGAAATCAATTATTTCTATAAATGTGTTCCAGGAAAGGATTCATACATCACAGAGCTTATAAAGATGGTAGGTGGTGATCCAATCTACTGTGACAGGCCAGGAATAGCTCCACAGGTTAAGTGGGATGAAGTTGTAAAGGCGGATCCTGATGTTATACTGATCCCAATATGGGAAAAGCCAGGAGGTCCATACTTTGAAGGCGATATGGCTGGCTCAGGGACAACCACACCATATGAAATAGCTCACCGGCAAGGGGCAGAGAATATTAAAGCAATAAAAAATGGGAAGGTGCGCTACATTAATTCAGCAAAGACAAAACAAGCAGGTCCGCAGATACCAACAGCAGCTGATCTTTTCGGGAAAACCATTCATGCAGAAGGAGACAAAGAATTATTAAAAATGGATAAAGTTCCAGATAACATGGAAACTACGTTCTCCGAATTGTTCTATTTTCTACCTCTGTTTAATAATGCTGTGATCTTCTCGAAGCGTTAAGGAAAGTTATAATAATACAAAGAAACTATAATAAATGATTAGGAAGGTAAAATGAAAATCGATAGAAACAGTGCATTACCGCTTTATTATCAATTAAAAGAGATATTAAAAGAAGAAATAGATCTAGGGAAATATAAGCCAGGTGACCAGATACCTTCAGAAAATGAGCTTGCTACGATTCTGAACATTAGCCGGAATACAGCTAAAGAAGCTATAGCGACTCTTGTTTCAGAAGGGATACTATATAGAATACAAGGGAAAGGCACATTTGTCTCAGAGAAAAAAATATTCAACAGTCTAAAGGAAGATTTCAGTTTTTCATCAGAGTTCAAAACAAGCGGCCCAGGTCTTGTAACAAAAGTAATTTTTGCCGAAGAAATTCCTGAGGTTCCGGAAATGCTGGACTATTTAAAGCTAAAGGAAAGCACAGAGCTTTTCAGGATACAAAGGCTGCGCACGTTTGATAACGTACCATTTGCATTGCAGACCTCATACATACCAAAATTCTTTTGTCCTAACCTACTCAGTTTTAATCTTGAGGAAAGGCCTCTGTTCGAGATACTTAAGGAAAACTTTGAGATAAAATTCGGTTATTTCACGGAAAGGTTGACATGTGTAAAAGCAGATAAGTATGAGGCAGGTCTTTTAAGGGTAAAAAAGAATGAGCCTTTGTTTTTTCTAACGCGCAAGACATATACACAATCAGATGAGATAATAGAAGTTGTCCGCTCGTTCATGCCGGGAGACAGGTGTGAATTTTCTTTCAATTGCGGTGAGCAGGTCAGTATTGAACTTAATCAAAAAAGCATACAGGAACTTGGATGTCTGTAATCCCTATACCGGAAGAAGAAATTAACCTTGATGAGAATAAATTATTCTTGTCACCAAAGAGGATTGCCCGCATGGCAATCTTCATTGCTATGAGTGCCGTAGGCGCAATGATAAAAGTTCCAAGTCCAACTGGCACAGTAGCCCTAGATGCAGCATTTGCATTTTTCTCAGCAGTCACATTTGGCTGGAAAGAAGGTGCAATAGTTGCTTTTCTTGGGCATTTGCTAACGGCACTAACGACCGGTTTTCCTTTAAGCCTTCCTATGCATTTATTCATTGCTCTTCAGATGGCAGCCTACGTTTCTGCATTTGACATCTTAACAAGGAAGCTGCACTTGTGGATAAGTGCTTTTGTAGCAGTTTTATTAAATGGTCCTTTCTCTTCATTTTTAGTCATGCCAGTAGGCGGCATAGGCCTTACAGCCGCATTGATAGTACCTTTAACAATAGGCTCAATAATAAATGTTTTTATAGCAGTTACAGCATATCTCATCATAAAAAAAAGTAAGATTGCCTGATATGGACACGCAAGAGACCATTATAAAGAAATACATAAATCTTAAAGATCTCAAATCAGATGGAGCTTTCAAAGTAAGGCAGGTAAGAGATCTTCAGATAACAGAGCTTACAGATGAGTTCTGGTTAGTTATTGCCTGTGACTCAGACGGAGGTATTGGTCCTAAAGAGCTTGATAGTTTTTATTCTCCGGCTTATGACCTTGGAAGATTTGGAGCAAGAGTTCCAATAATGGAAATACTTGCCTCAGGTGCTCATCCCTTCTCTGTAATTGATGTGCTTGCAGTAGAAATGGATCCAACAGGAAAAGAAGTCATAAAGGGAGTAAAAGACGAAGCAGCATATGCAGGAATAACATGTGATAAGTCAATTACGGGAAGTACTGAAGACAATGTAAAAACACTACAGACCGGAATAGGAGTTGTTGTACTAGGTTTTGTTGAAAAAAAAGATTTTCGTCCTGGCAGAAGTCTAGATGGAGATATTGTTCTCTGCATAGGATATCCAAAGTCAGCTCCTGAATTTAAGCTACACTACTCTGATCCAGATATTGCCGATCCAAAACTTATAAGGCTTTTAAGTAATATAGAATTTGTCCACGATATACTGCCTGTTGGATCAAAAGGCATAGCTCACGAATTTTTGCAAATGGCAAAGTCTGCAGGCTTAGAGGGATACTATACTGATAGTCTCAGCGTCGACATACATAAGTCAGGTGGTCCTTCGGCATGCTGCCTTGTTTCACTGCCGGCAAGTTATTTTAACGAGCTTAAAGATTTAACTAATAAACCTGTCCTGTTAGTTGGAGAATTAAGGAAACAAGACCTATGATTACAAAGAGCCCAATAATTACACAGAGTCCGGTACTTACAAAGCCAGAGAGAGGATCTGTAATTGTTGAAGTCGATCATTACAAGTACAGCAATGCAGTTGCCGATACACTTAAGGGGCTTAACTTCAGCATCTCAAAAGGAGAATTCATTGGTTTGATGGGAAGAACTGGGGCAGGAAAAACGACCTCACTTATGCTTCTTAACGGACTTATCCCGCACTTTTTTGAAGGAGATTTTAAGGGTAAAGTCTTAGCCAACACGATGAATACACAGAGATATCGCATACAAACACTTGCACGCTTTATTGGGCTGGTAATGCAGGATACAGAGACTCAGATCTTCGGTATCACGGTTGAAAAAGATGTAGCTTTTGGCCCTTCGAATCTTAGATATGGGAAAGAAAAGATACATGAACTTGTAGGTAAATCCTTAAAAGCCGTTGGATTAAGCGGTTATGAAAAAAGAATTACAACAGAGCTCTCAGGAGGGGAAAAACAAAGGCTGACAATAGCAGGAGTCCTTGCAATGGAGCCTGAGATACTTGTACTTGATGAACCAACCTCAGAATTAGATCCTGAAGGAAGACTCGAAATCTACAAACTGCTTTCTTCTCTAAGAAAAGAAAACGAGGTAACAATTATAATATCGGGGCACGATTCTGAAGAGATGCTTCAGTTTACAGATAAGATATTAGTACTCGAGCACGGTTCAATTTGTTGGCAAGGAAAGCCAGGAGAGCTTTTCAGCGATGTAAAGCTGACTGAAAGCTTTGGCATCAGGCCTACTGAAGTCTCAGAAATCAGAGATCATCTTTCTTCAAACGGGCAAAAGGAAAATCTTCCGGTTTGTAATAGTATAGATCAACTGGTAGAATATATTTCGCAAAGTTATTGTTTTAAGCCTTCTTCAAATCTGGCACTTAATAGCACGGCAATAAAAAACAGCTCCCAAAGTGACAGGCCTGTAGTTATCAAAGCAGTAGATCTTAACTTTTTATATACAAGTTCCAAAAGTGCATTACGCAATATAAATCTTGAAATACACAAAGGTGAATTTGTAGCTCTAATTGGAAAAAATGGAGCCGGTAAAACAACATTTTCAAAGCATCTTAACGGACTTCTTCGCCCAAGCTTTGGAGATGTATTTATTAATGGCAGAAACATAAAAACAGTTTCGACCTCCGAGCTTAGCAAAGAAGTTGGTTATGTATTCCAGAATCCCGATCACCAGATATTTTCTTCAACCCTTTGGGATGAAGTTGAATACGGGTTAAAAAATCTTGGGATTTCAGAAAATGATAGAAAGACAAGAGTAATGGAGGCGCTAAAATTTGTAGGTCTTGAAGAACTAAAAGAGAGGCATCCATTTACGTTAGGGAAAGGAGAAAGGCAAAAACTTGCCGTTGCAACAATTCTGGCAATGGAGACAGAAATACTAGTAATTGATGAGCCAACTACAGGGCAGGATTGGGAAGGCACAAAAAGAATGATGACTATGATGGAAAAGCTCCACAAAAGGGGGCACACCATTCTAGCTATAACACATAATATGCGCCTTGCTGCAGAATATGCAAATAGAGTAATAGTATTTGCAAATGGGCAGATCGTTTTAGATGGGCCGCCCGAGGAGGTGTTTTATGAGCAAGAGAAACTACAAAAAGCATCTGTTACGCCTCCAGAGAGTGCAATAATCGGCAACAGGCTCCGCTCATATGGTCTTGAAGACTTTCCCGTTACAATTAGCGCTCTTGTCGATCAGCTATGCCAAAAAAGCCATGGAGAAATAAATGTTAATTGAGTATTACCCTTCTGAGAGCGTTATACATAAGCTCGACGTAAGGACAAAGTCCATTTGTTTTATAACGATAACAGTAATTTCATTTAGTTTTTTCTCTCCCCTAGTTAACCTATTTCTTGTACTTTCATTATGGATAATCTTAAGAAACATAAATACTCCCCTTGCAAGAGTTAAACAGATCATAAGACCATTAATGCCTGTCTTTATAATAATGCTTTTAATAACAGGTTTAACATATTCACCTGAAAAATTTCAGATGAAAATAAGCAAAGAGATCCTTTTTTATCTTTTACCTAATAAGTCACTTCCCTTTTGTCTTGGAGGACTATTCTACGGAATTACTCTTGTTTGCAGGATCTTTGTTATGGTTTTGGCCTCTTCAATCATCACCTTCAGCACACCAATAGAAGATTTTCTTCAATTAATGAAAAAAATGAAGTTGCCATATCAGATGGCATTTATCATAGCAACAGGTATCAGGTTTATCCCTACAATGCAGAAGAAATCTGAAATGATACAAGAAGCACAAAGAGCCAGAGGCAGTCAGATAGGCCAAGGTGGAATTATAAAGAGCATAAAGTCTTATATACCTGTTCTTATTCCAATGATAGTCGATTCACTTAGGATGAGTGATAATCTGGCAATTGCAATGCTAAGCCGCGGCTTTGGGGCAATGAAGACAACAACAGATCTTGATGAAATAAAAATGCACAAATGCGATTACATTATTTCACTACTAAGCCTTTTAATTTTAATTGCTGCCCTCAGGGCAAGTTCACAAAACATAGGAGCCTTATAATGTTGGAAACCACAGAAAAGAAAATAGCAGCAGAAAAAGCTGTACTGGAAAAATCATCTACAGAAAAAAGTTTCGATAAGCAAATGATAATGAAAAAAGCAATGGGGACACTCCTGGGAGTAGCCTATGGAGATTCCTTTGGCATGCCCACCTCACTTTGGAATCCAGAGAAAATAAAGAAAGAATTTCCTGAAGGAGTAACGACTCTGCTACCTGCTCCCGAGGGGCATATTATTCATGGCGGAATGCAAGCCGGCCAGGTTACAGATGATACACAGCAAACACTGTTACTTGCAGACTTATATATAGAAGAGCATAAGTTTTCAAGAGAAGGGTCAGCAAGGAAACTTCTTGCGTGGGCTAAAAGCCTGAATGCATTTGAGAACTCTATACTTGGGCCAAGTTCACTAAAAGCATTAAAAATGATAGAAGCCGGAGTCCCACTTGAGAAAACAGGAACAATGGGTGATACAAACGGAGCAGCAATGAAAATCTCTCCTGTAGGAATTGTACATCCAGCAGACTATGATGCAGTTGTCAAAGACGTAGCAGAGGTTTGTATTCCGACTCATAATACTGACATTGCAATTGCAGGTGCATCAGCAATTGCATGTGCCGTAGCATGTGCTATGGCAGGCGGCTCGATTGCTGAAATGGTTGAAGCTTTCTTCTTAGGCGCAGAAAAAGGTATGCAACATGGAAATCAGTGGTATGGAGCTTCTGTAATAAAGCGAACTGAACTTGCACTGCAGATCATAAGGTCAAGCAAAAAGGAAAAGGAGATTTGGCAGGATCTATACGACTATATTGGAGCTGGTGTTGCAATGCCTGAATCAGCTGCTACTTCAATAGCACTTGTAGTACTTTATAACGGGAATCCTTTAAAGACAGCCTATGCAGCAGCAAATATGGGCGGCGACTGTGATACCATTGGTGCTATTGCAGGTTCCATGGCGGGGGCATTTTCCGGTTCAGATGTTTTCCCAATAGATATAATTGAAAAATTAAGCAAGGTAAACAAAATAAATTTTGAAGAATATGGTTCAAGGCTTTCTGAAATAATCTGCAGATAAAAGTAGCCTATGCTTTCTGAAATAATCTGCAGATAAAAGTAGCCTATTATTAAAATAATATAAGTTGCGAGATAACCATGAAAATACAGGCTAGAAGAAAAATCTTCACCAGGATCATTCTTATTAGTTTTTTTCTTTTTCAGGGTGGGATTGCTGCACAAACAAAAGATGTCTTCATTCCCAATAACTCCAGACAGGTTATACATGGTACTGTTAAAGATGAAAATGGAAATCCCCTGCTTGCGCAGGTACAGCTATGGTATTATCCACTTAAGCCAATAAAGTTCAGTACAAAGAATGATGAAAGGAAAGATAACCTTATAAGTATGACTTACACAACAGATAAGGGGTTCTACAACGTAAGAGTACCATCTGATACAGTAGTACTCATCATCAGCAAAGGGCCTGAATGGAGTATTATAAAAAAGAAGTTCATCATCAACAAAAGAGAATTCAACGGTATTGAATTTAATGCTACTCTAAATCATATCTATGATTTGAGTAGCATTGGTTTATATGCAGGAGATCCTCATCATCACAGCATATTCAGTGATGCTTATGAGACTCCAACTGAAATTGCCCGGGCGATGAGATCTGTAGGGTTATCCTGGGGAATTCTATCTGATCATAATTCAGATGAAGGCATAAGTGAATGGCTAAGCTGCAAGAGTCCTGATTTTATACCTATACACGGCTGTGAAATCACAACAGAGCCTACAGAAATCTCGAAGGAAAACGGTTATGGCCATTTAAATGAAAGTTTCATAAAAAGGATTAATGGCACTAAAGTAAATGATCCTAACATATGGGCGCGTGCAAGATTTAGTTCACACCAGGATGTGCAGGATATGATCAACATGGTGCATGCACAAAAAGGCTTTATTGCACTAAACCACCCATTTCAAAGCTGGGATTGGAGCGGAAGGTTTAAGTCATGGGGTAAGGTAAAAGATTTTGATGCAATAGAGGTATGGAATGGAGAACCTCCGCATGGCATAACGATGAATGACTGGGATACAAACCATATAAACATCAATACGTGGGGAGTTCACAGCTGGTTTGAGTATTTAAATGCTGGGAATAAACTATCTGCAATTGCCGGCTCAGACTGTCATGATATCTATGGTGTTAATGCATATCCAAAATGTGATGCTTACTGGACGACCACGACAGGTAACCCCCGCACGTACGTATATGCAAGTGAGCTTTCAGAAGAAAACATTCAGAAGGCAATGAAAGGTGGCAAGGCATTTTTAACCTCAAACTTTGGCCCTTTATTGCTAATTGATGTTGAAGGTAAGATCCCGGGTGAAGTAGTAAAAGTAAAAGAAGATGGTAAAATAAATATAAAGCTTAAGGTAATGGCTAACCAGCCACTCTTAAAGACAAATAGTGGCCTAAGAATCATCTTTAACGGAAAGATAATCAGTGAGATAGAAACAGATACAGTCTATACAATTAGCAAAGATATTTCTTTATCTCCAGGGAAAGATGGATGGATAGTAGTCGAGGCATTTGGGCAGTGGCCGATGTACTCAATAACTAACCCTATATATATTGATTACCCTCCATATGGAGATAATATTAAAAGCAGCTGGACAGATCCTAAAGGAGTAGAAAGCTGGAATAACTTTCTTTCACATCCTCAGCTTAAGCTGCCTGATGGTACATCTAACTGGAAAGATACAGCCGATTCCATAAAGAATAGAGATAAATTAGTTCAAAAAAATTAATTTCAGTCAAACCAAAAGGAGAAACCTAATGAAAAAACAGTTCCTATTTTGTACTCTAGCATTGGGTATGTCTTTAATCTGTAGCCAAGTTTATGGCCAGGAAGAAAAGAAGAAAGACAATACTCAGGTTGTTACAGCACAATCACTCTCAGAAAAGACTAATGCAGAAGATATGGCAGAAGCACTAAAGTCTGTTCCGGGTGTATATATCCGTGAGGGAGCAATCAATATAAGAGATGCATCATCAAATAAGGTACTTATTCTTATTGACGGTCAGAGAATGAACAGTGCGCAAAGCGGTGAATTCGATGCAACCACACTTCCTATTGATGCTATTGAAAAAGTTGAAGTACTCCGCGGCGGCAACTCAGCCCGTTATGGCGCTGATGCTGTTGGTGGTGTTGTAAACTTCATTACAAAGAAAGCTACAGAGAAATCAAAAATGGACCTTGGCTTAAGAGCTACCTATGGATCTTTCAACTCACAGTATTACAACGTTTATACTTCGAATGCTCTAAAGGATTTTAACTATTATGTTTCCTACAAGAGAAATCAAAGTGATGGCGATTTTAAGTATAAAGAAGTTGACGGAAAAGAAAACACAAGGATCAACAACAAAAGTGAAGGCAACGATGTTCTAGTAAAATTAGGTTATGATAACATTTTACCTATGTCTACTCTGGCATTTACAACCCAGTATACACAGTCGAAGGTTGGTGCACCTGGAAGCATAAAAGGGGAAGCTAACTGGCCATCTATTACGCCAAATGCCCAGTTAAAGCAGGATAATTCAATGTTTAACCTTAACTATAATCAGCAGGAAGTTTTTGGGAAAGCAGATCTTGAAGTAAACGGATATTTCCATAACTTCAGAACAAGGTATGATGATCCTGATACATGGGGTGGTGGAACGCACAGCGATCATAAAAACAAGGCCTACGGTGTTGAACTTACACAGAACAATCCTCTTTCAGATCTGTTCACATTGACATACGGCTATACATATCGCCATGATAATGCAAACAGCACAGATCTTGGAGACAAAGACCGTAATACACACAGCGCTCATGCTGCAGTAAAAGTTGATTTCAAGAAAGTTAATTTCTTCTTCGATAATATTTCTATTGTGCCTGCTGCAAGATATGATGCCCCATCAGATTTTGATAAAATTGTAAGTCCAAAGATAAGCCTCATGTTTTCAAACAGCAGTCAGTATGCTTTTAACATTAATGCACATGCAAGCCGCTCATACAGAGCTCCTACGTTCAATGATCTTTACTGGCCATTTGATGGTTACACGGTTGGAAATCCAAACTTAAAGCCGGAGAAAGGAACCAGTATTGAAGCCGGATATGGCATTACACTGCCATTTTTAAATAATACTCAGATCAATATGAACTACTTCTACAATGAACTTAAGGATCAGATCATCTGGACACCGGATGATAAATTCATCTGGACACCAATGAACGTTGACAAATCAAAGACATCAGGACTGGAAACGTTCATAAGGACGAAATTCCTTCAGGATATGCTCTCACTTGAATTCAACCATACATATATGGATGCACGCGACAAGAGTGGAAAGACAAATAATGACAAAATACTTATCTATCGCCCATATCACAAAGCAGATATCAATACTTCATTTAACTATGAGCTATTCAGTGTTAATGTGAACTATCAGTATATGAGTAAACGCTTTGTTGATGCTGCCAACCTGCACTCTTTGGCTGATGTAAGTCTCTGGAATGTTAATTTCGGTTACTCTCCTGTCATAGCAAATCTGAAGTGGTCTGTAAGATTTGATATTAATAATCTCTTTGATAAGAGCTACCGTCTCAGTGACGGTTATCCAATGCCAGGCAGGCAGTTCCGCGTTACACTAGGAATGAGTCTTCATTAATTTTTCATTAAGTTTGCAAGTGCACCTTTAAGGTGCACTTGTAGTTTAGTGCTCATCAGAACAGAACAGTACACTAATGTTTGGAATAAAAAATGAAAACAATTATTAAGAATACCCTCCTTTCAGTTATCTCCATTTTTCTCAGTTTATCGACCCTATTGGCTCAGAATAATGGGATGGTAAGTGGCACCGTAAGAAGTGAAAAAACAGGAGAGATACTTTTTGGAGCAAACGTATACCTTAAAGGCACACACATTGGAAGTTCAACAGATGAAAATGGAATTTATTCAATAACAAAAATCCCCGCAGGAAAATGGACAATTGTCTGCAGCGTCCTGAGTTATCTAAAGTCTGAAAAGGAAATAACAGTCGAAGCAGGTCAAAGTATTAAAGTAGACTTTAGCCTAAGAGAAGATGCACTTAACTTTTCTGAAGTCGTTGTTACAGCTACACGCACAGAAGAGCTGGCAACTACAATTCCTGTTGCAACAGAGGTGCTTGATACAAAAGATATTCACTCATCAAATGCAAAGGATGTAGGAGAAGCATTAAGATCAGTTGGAGCATCACTAATAAAAAGCTATGGCACAGTTGGTTCACTTGAATCTGTATCTCTTCGTGGTTCGACAGATTCACAAGTACTCATATTAGTTGACGGGCAAAAGCTAAACAATGCTCAGCAAGGCTCTGTAGATCTAAGCTCAATTCCACTTGATGCCGTTGAAAGAGTCGAAGTAGTAAAAGGCGGCAACTCAGCCATGTATGGAAGCGATGCTGTTGGCGGAGTCATTAACATAATAACAAAAGCCCCGGCAAGAAAAAGCAGCATCGACTATTCGTTAAAAGGTTTATTCGGGACATACGGGACCAAGGTATACAACGCCTCTTTAGGTCAGGGAATTAACGGTTTTGACTATTTCTTATCTTATAACAGGACACAATCGACAGGTAATTACGATTATACAGACCTTACTGGAAAATCAGTTGAAATGAAAAATGCAGATACGAAATCTGACAACATTTTCTTCAAGAGTGGATATTTATTTGATGATCACTCGCGTTTTTCAGCTTTTTATAAGTATCGTAAATCAGATAATGGGTCACCAGGATCGATTGACTATCCAAATTTTTCAGCAAGAACAAAAACCGAAAATAACCATGTTAGCCTTTCCTATGATGGCCTTTGCTTCGGGCCATTTGCATTTAACTTTAATACATACTTTATGAGACAGGATTACCGATACATTAATCCTGAAGCATGGGGTGGAAAAGAAGAAAGTATTTATAAGACAACTGGCACGGGTTTAATTATGCAAGGGTTCATAGATCTGACAAATCTTGGGCTTATTTCTTATGGATATGAATTCAGAGAGGATAAACTTGAAAGCGACAACCTCAAGTCAGGGTTAAGTCAGCCCTTCATTGGCAATCATACAAGAAATGTAAACAGCATTTATTTACAAGATGACTGGAAATATGATATTGATCCTTCATGGAAAATTTCTGTAGTTCCGGCTCTAAGGCTTGACAAGTATCCTGAAGAATCGATTGGTTCTCAGGTCTCTCCAAAGGTTGGAGTTTCCTTTAGCCATAATGACCTCTGGATTGGGTCTTTGCGTGGCAACTATGGCAAAGTATTCAGAGCTCCAACATACAATGACCTCTACTGGCCTGAAGATTCCTGGACAAAAGGCAATCCCGATCTAAAGCCTGAAAAAGGCACAACATATGATGCAGGCTTTATAATTCAGTTCCCTGCCTTAGAGAGCAGTTGGAGTCTTGAAGCCACTTATTTTGGAAGCAATCTAGATGACCTTATACTCTGGGCTTCAGACGGAGGCAAATGGCTGCCAAAGAATATTGCAAAAGCCAGTGTAAATGGTATAGAGACAAAGCTAGCATGGAAAGGGATTGATAACATACTTGGACTACAAACCTCGTACACATATATGGAAGCCAAAGACAAAGGAGACAACCCCCTTACAAAGGATAAATTCCTAATATACCGTCCAAAGGATAAATTTGATCTTATATTAAATCTTAATTATTCATTTGCTTCATTTAATTTTTATTATAATTATGTTGGTAAACGTTTTCATGATGAAAGTAATAAAGTTGAGATGGATGACTATAGCCTGTTAAGTGCAAATGTTGGCGTTTCGCCAAAACTTTTTGGTGTTGTATGTGATCTTAAGTTAGAGATGAACAACATTACAGATAAAGAGATACAGGCTACAAAGGGATCACCTTTGCCAGGCAGGGAGATACGCTTCTCTATTGGGCTAAATGGTTCAGTTCCAGTAATTAAATAATAGAAACAACAGGAGTAAAACATAATGAATAATGGTTATTCTGTAAAAGATATAAATCAGGCAGAAGAAGGTGAAAAGTTAATAAAATGGGTAACGAACTGGATGCCCGTTATGGATGGTTTGTACGAAAAGTTTAAGGTGACGGGAGCCTTCAAGGGGAAAAAAGTCGCCCTTTGCATACACCTTGAAGCAAAAACGGCTTACCTAGCCCTAACGATCAAAAAACTAGGAGCAGAGGTTTGGGTAACCAGCAGCAATCCCCTGTCAACAAAAAACGAAGTAGCGGCAGCACTTGCAAAAAACGGAGTACATGTTTATGCAAAGCATGGAGCTACACATGAAGAGTATAACTGTTTCTTAGAAGAAATACTAAAGAACAAGATGGATGTCACGGTTGACGATGGAGGTGATATCTGTGAATTTCTGCATAAATCTCCTACATATGGTGAGAACATAAAAGGTATTTGTGAAGAAACAACAACAGGTGTAAAAAGACTAAAGGAGTTAAACAGCGAAGGCAAGCTTATCTACCCTGCCATTGCGGTAAACGATGCAAAGTCAAAACATCTTTTTGATAACCGTTATGGCACCGGACAATCGACATGGACTGCAATAACTCATCTTACAAATATGAATGTTGCAGGCAAGGTAGTTGTAGTTGCAGGTTATGGTTGGGTAGGTAAAGGTGTTGCAGCAAGAGCCGATGGAATGGGTGCTGAGGTAGTTGTAACTGAAATAGATCCATGGAAAGCTCTGGAGGCACGCATGGATGGGCACAGGGTTATGAAGATGGAAGATGCAGCACCTCTTGGTGACTATTTTGTTACAACTACAGGCTGCAGTGGTATAATAAAGATGGAACACATCAACAAGATGAAGCATGGCGCATTCCTTGCAAATGCCGGTCATTTTGATTTTGAAATTGATGTCCCTTCTTTAAGAGCAAATGCAGTTTCATCTAGCTGTGTACGCAACGAAATAGATGAATACATTCTTAAGAACGGCAATAAGGTATATCTGCTTGCTCAGGGCGGAATAATAAATATTGCAGGAGGCTTAGGTCACCCGGCAGATATAATGGATATGTCTTTTTCCGTCCAGCTTGGATGCCTTCATTATTTTCTTTCTCACGAGGATCTTAAGGCAGGTCTATATAACGTACCAGAGGAAATCGACAGGCTTGTAGCAGAAGAAAAACTTCGTATTGCTGGAATAACAATCGATAAATGATCAGAATAGCTATTTGATCCAGAGATAGTTATTTGATCTTTTGTAATTATAACGGGAGGAAAAACTACTAAATGACAGACAATAATCTTAAGCAGATAATACACGATATGCCCAAGGTTGAGTTACACCTTCACCTTGAAGGTGCCTTTACGTTTGATTTCCTTTTCGGGCAGCTTCAGAAGTATGGAGATGATAGAAAAATAAAAACAATCGACGAACTCAAATCCAGATTTGTTTTCAGTGATTTTAATCATTTTATTGAAACATGGTTCTGGAAGAACCGTTACTTCCGTAGCGAAGAAGACTTTGAAGAATCTGCCTATCAGACATTAAAGGAACTAGCCAGACAGAACGTAGTATATTCTGAAGTATATTTTTCCCCCTGGGATTTTATTCCTGGGCCACTAAAAGTTGAACAGATCACAGAAGCAACTCTCTCGGCAATACACAAAGCCGAGAGAGACTTTAATATAAAGTGCGGGCTTATAGCCGATCTTATAAGAAATCTAGGGCATGAGGCAGCAGTAAAAAGGCTTGATGAAGTAACGCCTTACCTTAACAAAGGAATAATTGGCGTTGGTCTTGGAGGCAGCGAGAAAGATTTCCCTGCAAAGCCATTTAAGGATGTCTTTCTTCAGGCAAAAAGAAGGGGCTTTAGGACAGTAGCACATGCCGGAGAAGCAGATGGGGCTGAATCTGTTTGGTCAGCTCTCATAGACCTCAAAGCTGAAAGAATTGGTCACGGTGTAAGGGCTATTGAAGATAACGCTCTTGTTGATTACTTAAGAGAAAAGCAGATCCCGCTTGAGGTATGCATAACAAGCAACATTAAGACAAGAATATTTTCTTCATTAGAAGAACATCCTTTTGATAAGTTTTACAAAAAAGGTTTAATGGTCACAATAAACTCAGATGATCCTACAATGTTCGGTTCTGATATAACAAGTGAATTTGAACTCTTGGCAGATCAGCTTGGTTATTCTGCTAAAGATCTCTTTTCTTTAACGGAGAATGCCATTAGTTCAAGTTTTCTTGATAATTGTGGCAAAAATGAAATTAAGGCTACTCTAAAGAATTTTATTTCTGAAACAGGTAAAGCATAAGAAAAATATTACAAAAATTTGGAATTATTATAAAATGACAGATATGAATTCAGAATATGCTGAAATTATTAGTCTGCTGAAAAAGCAGATTCCTTTTGAGCCCGAGATATGCATAATACTTGGAAGTGGACTGGGTGATTTTGCAGAAAAGGTTAAGACAATTAAATCTATCTCAACAGGATCACTACCCGGATATCCTGCTTCAACTGTTGTAGGGCATAGTGGATTTCTCCATTTTTCGAACTATTCAGGGAAAAAGCTCCTAATTGTTCAGGGAAGGATCCACTTATATGAAGGCTACTCACTTAAGCAATGTATCCTGCCTGTCTATATTGCTAAATGCTTAAATTGCAGAAACATACTACTTACAAATGCCGCAGGTGGAATGAATAAAAACTTTAAGCCGGGCGATCTTATGCTTGCTACAATGTTAAACGGTTTTAATCTACGAGGCCGCTTAAATGAAATACCTGGCATAGCTACAAATCAGGAGGAGGCCTATAAGGTAAGGCCATCAAAGGAGTTAAATGATATAGTTAACTGTGCAGCAAAACTTGAAGGAATATCACTCAGAGAAGGTGTTTACTGGTATACCACAGGGCCAAGCTATGAAACGCCTGCTGAAATAAAGATGGGAATTAACTTTGGAGGAGATGCAGTTGGAATGTCTACAGTCCACGAAGCTATTTATGCATCATTAGCAGGACTTAAAACAGCTTCAATCTCCTGCATTTCAAATTATGCAGCCGGGCTAACCTCAAAAAAGCTTTCACATTTGGAAGTAATAGAAACTGGTGAACTAATTAAGACAAGCTTTGAAAACCTTATAAAAAGAACAATAGAGCTGATTTAAGGGCAAAAGCTAATATAAGTACGCCATCAAAAAATCCCCTTTCTAAAAGAGAAGGCCTTTTCTGCAAAAGAAAATCTTCTTGTCAAAAGAAAAAGATAATCATATATTTACTATATCAATAATGGTCACCGGTCCCAGCTCACCTGGGGCCGTGTTAAAAGGGAATAAGGTGAAAATCCTTAACAGTACCCGCTGCTGTAAGCTTCACAAAAAAACTTTTTGCCACTCCAATGGTCAATATTCCAAAAAAAATGGAATGTGAAGGCCGGTAAAAAAGGAAGCGAGTCAGAAGACCTGCCATTACTGCCTATTCGATGCTTTCAGGTAAAAAGCTAAGAATGACTTAAGCACTCTTTGGCACCCTTAAATCTTTCTTAAATCCGTTATCTGATTGGCCTTAGGCTTTATTTATCCGGAATATTTCTATTCCGGTATATAATGTTTTTATAATATGGATGGCCAAAATGAAAAAATTCCAGGCACTTAAACTTATTGCTCTTTTTATTGTTCTTCTTTGCCTTTCACAATGTTCAAAGAGATATTCTTCAGAAGACTCATCTGGAAAGGTAAAAGGAGGAAAATCTATTTATACAGAGAAGATGCAGGTACAGTATTCTAAAAGTTTTGAGATAGAATATCTAGATAGCGCTAAAGTAATAAGAGTTTTTTCTCCAGAAAAGGGCAAGAAAAAAGTTGTTTCTGAGTATCTTCTTCTTCCTCATGGCGTAAGAATTCCAAAGGGATATGAAGACTCATATGTAGTTAGAATTCCTGTAAAGTCTGTAATAGCACTAACCTCCATTTATACAGGGTTTTTGGACAAACTTGGACTTACAGATAAGATAATCGCCGTAGATAATTTCCAGTATGTATACTCCCCCAAATTAAGGGCAATGATAGATGCAAAGAAAGTTGCCGAGGCAGGAGATGCTTTTAATGTCAATGTTGAGAAGATATTTTCATTAAAACCAGATCTGGTACTTACCTATGGTAATGGGGACGTTAAAGCAGATGCCAATAATAAGCTTATCGCAAATGGTATTCATTTTGCATCGACTACGCTGCACCTTGAGAACAGTCCACTTGCTAGAGCCGAATGGATCAAATTCATTGCAGCTTTTTTTGACAGTGAAAAAAAGGCCAACGAAATATTTGATAATCTTCAAAAAGAGTATAATAAACTTACTCTTCTTACAAAGGACTTAAAGGAAAGGCCCAGTGTTTTTACTGAAGCTCTTCTAGGGGGCATGTGGTATGAGCCGGGTGGTGAAAGCTATCTGGCAAAACTGCTTAAGGATGCAGGTGCAAATTACATCTGGAAAGATGATCCTTCCTCTGGAAGCCTTACACTAAGTTTTGAGCAGGTCTATGAAAAGGCCCATGATGCAGACTATTGGATTAACGTACATTTCTGGAATAAAACAGGTGATGCCCTTAAAAATGACCCCCGTAATTCAAAGTTCAAGGCATTCCGTACGAAGAATATTTTTAATTATAATGCTTCGATCAATAGTTATGGATACTATGAATACTGGGAAGATGGCGTTATTAATTGTGATATAGTTTTAGCAGATATGATAAAAATATTCCATCCTGAAATAATGCAGTCTCACAGTTTCAGATATTATAAAGAACTAAGTGATTGACAAAATAAATGCTGCGGAAAAATAAATATATAATATTTATACTGTTATTAATAACTGTCATTGCCTTCTGTTTTGATATACTTTTAGGCTCTGTCAGCATACCAATAGGAGAAGCTCTAAAGATAGCCACAGGCTCAACAAAAGCTAATCCGACATGGGTTACAATCATAACAGAGTTCAGAATACCAAAGGCAATTACAGCAATTCTTGCAGGCAGCGCTCTTTCTGTATGCGGACTTTTGATGCAGACGTTTTTCAGGAATCCACTTGCAGATCCTTATGTTCTTGGAATCAGCTCCGGTGCAAGTCTTGGTGTTGCTTTAGTCATACTTACAACAGGAACAATAGGTGGGAAACTTTTTATAATTGGCAGTATAATTGGCAGAATAAGCATAACAGTAGCAGCAGGAATAGGAGCCGCAGCTGTCTTGTTTATAATAACAGCTTTCTCTAAAAGGATAAGCAGTAACGTTACTCTTCTTATACTTGGACTAATGCTAGGCTATATTATAAGTTCAATTGAAAGCGTACTTAAATACTTCAGTGCACCTGAAAACCTGCAGGGTTATATTGTATGGGGTATGGGAAATTTCGGTAATGTTATTTGGCAGGATCTGGTATTACTTATTCCGGTGGTATTAGTTGGGCTTTTATCGGCATTTCTCCTTTCAAAACAGCTTAATTTGCTTCTTCTTGGAGAAAGTTATGCCTCAAGTATGGGAGCAAATATAAAACTTACAAGGCTACTGATAATTATTATTGCAGGTATACTTGGCGGAATAATAACAGCTTTTTGCGGGCCAATTGCATTTATAGGAATTGCCGTACCGCACCTGACAAAAAGTATATTTAACAAGTATGATCATCTTCTTCTTATTCCCTTTGTTGCTCTTGTAGGCAGTGGGCTTGCTCTTATTTGTGATATAATCTCACAACTGCCAGGAAGTGATCAGGTAATCCCGATAAACGTTGTCACCTCACTTGTAGGAGCACCTGTAGTAATATGGATCATTTTACAGCAGAAAAAGATAAAGCATTCTTCTTTTATGGAATAAATTAAATAGCATAGAATTTTAGATAAACAACCGAAAAGATGAACAGCCAAAACGAAGTACTTAAAGTAAATAATTTAACTATTGGCTACAAAGGTAAAAAGTCTTTAAAGAACATTCTGCTTAAGGACCTGGAGCTTCCTGTAGACAAGGGTGACCTTATTTGTCTTCTTGGGCCAAATGGCTCAGGTAAATCTACGCTACTAAGGACAATTGCAGGAATACAGAGGCCGCTAAAGGGAAATGTTTTAATTGATGGAAAGGATATTTTTACTTTAGACAGAAAATTGCTTGCGCAGAAATTAGGTGTAGTACTAACAGGTAATGCCGATACAGCTAACATTCCAGTTAATTCTATTGTCAGTATGGGAAGATTCCCCTACAATAACTGGCTTGGTATGATGCGCCAGGAAGATCTAAAGAAGGTCGATGAAGTATTAAATATAACTGGACTCGAAAAATACAGAAATAAAAATATGTCAGAGCTAAGTGATGGCATAAGGCAAAAGGTCATGATAGCGCGCGTTCTGGCGCAGGATACTCCAGTAATTCTGCTAGATGAGCCTACAGCATTTCTAGATATACCGGCAAAGCTTGAGATAATGCATATGTTAAGGACTCTTGTCAGAGAATCTGAAAAGTCCGTAATACTTTCAACACATGACCTCGAGATGGCACTGCAGTCGGCAGATAAAATATGGCTTATTACAAAGGACAGTATTGTTAGTGATACGCCTGAAGATCTTGCATTAAATGGATATTTTGAAAGGACCTTTAATACTGGTGACGTCGAATTTTTGCCTGGGAAGGGCATTTTTAAGATGAGCTATACGGGCATGCTGAAGCTTAAGGTTACAGGAAATGAACTTGTTGTCTTCTGGACCGAAAAAGCTCTTGAACGAATAGGCATAACGGTTACTTATGAAAACAACTATGATGGTGAACTTATTATAACAGCAAATAACCATGAGAAAGAATGGCTCCTCAAGCTTGGCAACCAGGAAAGGATGTTTGATTCTATCGCGAAACTTCTCGCTTTTTTAAGCCGCAGTTCTATTAACAATTCCCAATAGCTAAAACTTAATCTTCGTATTAAAAAATACTAAATAATCAATATTGAAATACCAGGCATTACTGTATTTGAAAATAGTTCTTTAAAGTTAAACTAATTTTTTATATTATCAGGCTTTTTGCGCCAAAGATTTTTAAAATTTTTTCTAATTAATGACTCTCTTTAACTATCTACCAGGAAAAGTAAGGACAATGAGATCCAGCATACAGATTAAGATGTTAGTTTTGTTGCTCTGCATGGGGATTATATTTTCAACAGGACTTATTATACTCAAGGCTTTTGAGAATAACAGAATTACGGTGCTTCTGAAAGGTCAGAAAGCAGAACAATCGGATCTATTAGCGATCTCGATTGGGCTTATGGGAAATAATCTTGAAGCATTTACAAGTGACTACTCACTTTGGGATGAAATGGTCAGTTATGTAAAAAGACCGAATTCAAGGTGGGAATCAGAGAATATAACGCCTGCATTAGCAACCTTTAATGCAAATGCCATCTGGATCTTCTCCCCATCTTTAAGGCTGGTATCTTTAAAAACAAGGGCAATGAAAGACTCACTTTATAATTTGCCAGTCAGCGACAAGAAGTTTATTGACCTATTAAATAAAAATAAGTTCTACCACTTCTTTATTCCTTTTCAGGGAAATTTGGTCATGGAAGTCTACGGGGCATCAATACACCCCTCAATGGATACCTTAAGACTGCAAGCTCCTTCAGGTTATCTTTTTACAGGCAGAATTTGGTCAAAAGAATATCTTAAAAGAATTTCGAATTTAATACGATCAGAAGTAGAGCTAAATCCAAGGCGAGGTGACAAAGCAAGCACGGAGGGCTCTGTAACGAGTTATACTAAACTTTGCAGTTTTGATGGGAAAGTTATCTCTACTGTAAAGTCAAAGAAAGACGATCCAATTCACAGTAAGCTTGATTACTTTGCAAAGCTGCAGTTTTATTCTATTCTCATATTTACAATTTTATTATTACTGTTTAGTTCTATCTTCCTTTATTTTACTGTAAACTATCCTTTGCGACTAATTTCAAAGAGTCTGCGATCAGAACTGCCGCAATATATGTCAAAACTACTTAAGAAAAAGGATGAATTCGGTCAACTTTCCTTACTAATTGTCCAGTTTTTCAAACAGAAAAAAGAGCTTCTAGATGAAATCACTGAAAGAACCAGGATAGAAAATGAGCTGCGTGAAATTAAGGGCAATCTTGAAACTCTGGTAGATGAAAGGACAATTGACTTAAACAAGGCCAATGAAAGATTAAAAAATGAGATAGTTAAGATAAAGGCAGTTGAAGATGAGTTAAGAATTGCAAAGGAAAAAGCAGAAGAATCCAGCAGGCTTAAAACTGAATTTCTTGAGCAGATGTCTCACGAGATAAGATCTCCTATTAATACTATGCTTAACTTCATATCACTGATAAAAGAGGAATTTCACAGTCCACTTAATGAAGATATGAAGTTCAGCTTTAATGCAATTGACAGCAGCTCAAGAAGGATCATAAGAACAATTGACATGATATTGAGTATGTCCGAGATAAAGACAGGGTCCTTCGAATGCAACTACAAGAAAATTAATATTGAAAAAGAAGTACTAAATAATTTAATAAATGAATTTTCCTCGTTAGCGGCGCTAAAACAGCTAAAATTGAGTGTTATCAGCAATACTGAAATCCCCTTAATAATAGGAGATCTTTACACAGTAAATCAAATATTTGTTAATCTTGTCGATAACGCAATAAAATATACAAATCATGGTGAGATTAATATCCAGCTTTACAAAACGGATAATGGATCACTTTGTGTGGATGTAAGTGATACTGGTATAGGCATGTCCAAGGAGTTTTTAGAAAAACTTTTTACACCATTTTCACAGGAAGAACAGGGATACAGGCGCAAATTTGAAGGTAATGGCTTAGGTCTTGCACTGGTAAAAAAGTACTGTGAATTCAATAATGCAGTTATTATGGTAAGAAGCGAAAAGAACGCTGGAAGCACATTTTCAGTTAAGTTTAAAGAAATAGTAAATAATGATCAATCACAGCATGAAACCACTAAAGTTTAAATTAACTAAATAAAAAGACCGGAGTGTCCCGCTCCGGCCTTTTTATTTTATTACACGTTTTATCTTAATCCAACTTTTATTTTGGGAATAGCTTTTCCCTTCATCTGTCTTTAATTGCAAATCAATTGTAAAGCTCAGCTCTCAGAATAAGCAGGTCCATTGGTGAAATTTCGGGATCTGCAATGGGAGATAACTGTTCTTCTGATGTATTACTTAACCAAATCGATTTGGGTTTTACGCCTTCATTGGGCCAGTTAATCTGAACTTTTTCTTTTTTGTCAGAGCAATTAAAAATACTGATCATTACTGCCCTTTTATCATCACTTGGCTTTAGTGAAGTAACAATTAGATCTTCAGGTCCAACCTTTAGTAAAGGCAGGTCGGTTTTTTGTTTCTTTGCCTGAAGAGCAATCAGAGGTTGACTTACAGATATAGCAAGCTTTGAGGCTTCTGCCCCAGAGAACTCCTTATGGGGTTTTAGTGCATAACGAAAGGTGACAATTCCTTCCTGGTAAGCCCTGTAGTTAGTACTCCAGTGATTATTCATCACCCAGGAGAAAATGCTCTGACTTGGCTTAATTGTCTTTCTCCAAACATCCGGATTGGTCTGCGAGCCTGTAAGGTTTGCAGATAGCTCACCAATCTGCAGAAGCGGAGCATCAGGTGTAGCCCAGATAATTCCAGAGTTATCATTTGATACATCCACCCATCTACTAACTGTAAGCCAATTTTTGCATGCGCTTGGCATCTGATCCTTTTCCGGTTGCATTATGCCAAGAGGAATATCCATTTTTATTTTCCCATCAATTACATTAAATGGGAATGCAAAATTCAGGCTTTCCTTTCCGCCTTTCTGAGCAAAAGCACCGTCACCTGCAATAGGACTAATCTCAGCTCTTTTTTTGTCGATCGTATTTATTATATCAATTCTGTCCTGGCCGGCCGTAAGTTTGACTTCGCGGGTAAGCTTATTACAAGATGGAGCTTCAGACTCAACAATAAGAGATGCTACAAGTGGTCCTTTCTCCCCTATTGAAATTTTTATATTACTATCCTGTTTTACATCTGAAAGTTTTTCTCCCGGCAGATAAAGAAAACAATTAAGGCCATAACCATTCTTATTATCAGCAAAGTTTCCATCAACACCATTATAATTAAGTTCAGTTATTGTACCATTAGTTTTGTCAACTTTTACCCTGACAATTCCATTATCAATTATATTACCATTTACTGAAACTTGACCTTCAGAAAAAGCATCCCCCTTTTCGATCTTAATTCTTCTTGATGAAAATGGAGGTATATCCTTTATCATAACAGCGAGAGTTCCATCAGAAAGTCTTTGCGAAGCAACAGGTGTACCATCAAGGTTTGTTACCTTGTCGCCTATTGAGGAGAGCTCTTTTGAGACCACGACAATTTCTGAGCGTGTCCATGATGCTGTATTAAAGACGTCAATAAAAGAATTATTATTTTCCAAATGATCAAAGGATTTTTGCAGAAGCATGTGGGATTGTTTATCAGCCTGAAGAGCATAAGACTGCTTTATATCCCACTGCTCTTTTGTCATTTTACTCTCTGGATCAGAGACGCTGCACCATGCTCCCCAGGTATGCTCTGAGTAAAGCAGAACCTTTTTCCAAGCCTCATCAAATTCATTTGCCGGATAATCCTTTGGATTTAACATTGCCCATAAGGCTTCAGCTTGAGTGAGCCTATCAGAACTAGCTCTATTCATTGCAGTTTCCAGGGCTGAGGATCCTGCTCCATCTTCCCAGTAAGGTGTCCAGTCCCCCTTTATTACAGGTAGTTTATCGCCGTATTTATTTTCAAAGCTCTTAAATGCATTGCTTGCAGATGAGATGACAAGTCTGGGCCAGATATATTTCGAGTTCCATTGTTTAACAAAATCAGAAACTTCAATCTCCGGAACTGCATTATCACCATGTCCGCTCCAGCGAATATAAGAAATATCATAGGGATAATTTTCATTTGCCAGAATGTTCATATATTCGGAGATAAATGAATCATTGAGCCCCTTCATTGCATGAGACAGTGCGTAGCCTTTATAAGGTATCCAGACCAAGACTTTTTCTTTTCCTGAAGGAGAGGACCAGTAAAAAGGTTTATTTTCCCATTTAACCAGAATATCTCCTATGCGGTCAAAACTGTTTGGTGCAGTCGAAAAATATTTAATACCTGCCTCTGCCATAGCCGTAACGCTGCCCCATGTATTTCCAGGGATATCGCTTGTCATGGCAGCATCGATCTTTGTATTGCATTTATTCTCAAGTTCAGTAGAATATTTAAATAGTCTTAATAGCTCTTCAGGGCGGCACAGTCCAGTCAAAACGTTAAGATACATTCCATTTAATGCCACATAACCTTTTTTTACAGCATCAAAAAAATCCTCTTTGTCTTTTTCACTCATTCTCTTTAAATAGAGGTCAGCAGCCCACAATACCTCTACATTCCAGACAAACCTGGAGCCTTCAGGGTAGTTTGCTGTTTTTTTTGCAAACTCAATACCCTTTTTTAGGTTCTGCATCTGTTTTTCTTCAATTTCTGTCTGTATGGCTGTATAACCAATATCAGTATGTGAATGAGGAAGAATGAAAACTGTCATTTCTTTGACGGGTCTAATATGAATAGTTTTTTCTACAATATCTTTCCCTATCTTTACCTTTGCTTTAAGATCTTTATCTTTGAATAGCCTTGGGATATTTATATTAAATCTGTTATTGCCTTCCTGAAGATAATCATTTAAGATAGATCCATCATCTAACGATACAGCTAATTTTTCCTTACTGCCAATATGGAAAACTTCCAGGCCTATGCTCTGAAATTCTTTGTTGCCTTCTTTAGAAACACAATCAGTCTGGTAAAGATCTACTTTTTCTTTTACCTCTCCCTGGAAAGTCATATACCATTCCTGGCTCTGTGCATCTTCACCCTCAACAGTAAAGCTTAAAGGTTTTCCCTTTTCCACTTCTTTAGCCGGAAGTTCAACTATAGCTATACCCATAAGGTCATCATTTTGGTCTGCCATAGTTGCCTTAAATGTCAGCTTTGAACCATTTACTCCCTTAATGCTCCACTGCCCTAGTTTTCTTCCAAGGTCATTTTTAAAGTCAAAAGAGAATTTATCACCTATTTTCATATGAAACTTACGGTCAATATTATCCCTTGATATTGCAAATAGCCAGATGAAGCTAATGGTTTTCCCTTTGTAATCATTTGGGACTATTTCACTTTCCCATTCGATCTTATTAAGCAGTTTATTTGCCCTTACAAGAAGGGCATCATTAATAGAAGGATTTGGTGAGTGATATGAAAATCCCCCACCTATGATAGCGCGGGAATAGCCCTGCAGATACTTAACTTTCTTTGAGCTTTTCGGGACGGCCGCCGAATAGCCACAGAAAGACAAAACCGATAGCAAGATGAAAGATGTACAGAAGATCTTTTTCATATTTATTTACCTATTGATTAAATATTATTCTCTTACAAAAGCTTTCATAGTCATACAGATTTTACCTTCTGAAATTCCATAGGGTGATATTGTATATTCTCCCACAGAAGCCGGAACAATAAATGTTTCGCCATATCTTACAATGAAGGGTTCAAAAAATAAGTCAGGGCTTTCTACAATGGCTTCTGCACCATCAACAAGTGTAAGTACGTTTACAGTGCCATGAGTATTATGCAGGACTTTATTTGAAAATGTATGTCTTCTGGTCTCTATGAACTCAAGTTCATGAAGACCTGTCTTTTCTTCTTTGCATCCACTAGATTCAGATAGGGTTACAAAGCGGTTAATTAGATTTTCCTTTGTCCATTTTGCAGTTCTGTTAAACTGTATTACATTCAGGCCATGTTCAATATGTGTAGGCCTAGGTTTGCCATCAAGTCCATTTCTAGCCCAGTCCCAAAGCTTAAAGGTAAAGATGTATGGAGTCGAACTTATTTCAAGTACAAGTGAATCTTTTCCAGAACAGTGAACTGTACCTGCAGGTATCAGGAAATGGTCGTGTTTTTTAGCCTGCCATTTTTCGACATATTTATCTGCTTGAAATTCATTCTTGCCCTTTTCAGCCCTTAAAAGGGCAGCCCTCATAGAGTCTTTGTTTATATTGTCTTTTAGTCCAAGATAAACACTTGCCCCTGGTTTTGCATCCATGATATAATAACTTTCATCCTGAGTGTAAGGCCAGTTGAATTTTTCTTTTATATATTCTGTAAGAGGATGAACCTGAAGGCTAAGGTTACCACCATCAATTGTATCGAGGTAATCAAAACGGATAGGGAATTCTGCTCCAAATTTGTTGTATATAAAATCACCAAGCAGCTCTTTTGGCTTAAAGAATACCAGATTAATTGAGGGAGTTTCAAAAAGCTCATTTCCGAATTTTAAGAGCAGGCTATTTTCTTCAGGGACACAATTAAAACACCAAGCAAAGTTCGGCACATTTTTATCAAGGTCACAAACCTTCTTCATCCATTGCCCACCCCATGGTCCAGGGTCAAAAAAAGGCACTACTGAAAATGGACCTTTAGATGTCTGATGAAGTGCATCTTTTAGAGCTTCTGCATCCAAAATTTTAGGCACTTCAGAAAGTGTAGTATCAAGGAAATAATCCGCTTTAAGAAATACATTTTTCTTCAGAGTATCACATAGGCGCCAGTCAATAAAAAAAGCCCATTTATACTTTAATGCAGGCTGATCACTATTATTGCAAACGCCTAAATTCCCTGCAAGGTTTTTTCTGAACCTTTGCTGTATTTCCCATCTGGGCATATCTGCATATATGAGAATGTCGCTATCTTCTGCTAATAAGGAAGCTCCCGTACCCAAGACCAAGATTATTCCTTCTTGTACATTTAAGATCTTTCGTCTTAAAGCCTGAAATTTTTCTTTGTCGAAATAGTCATCAAAGGTAAGTGAAGTCAGTTTACCGAAGACCGGATCATCTGAGAGATCCTTTGATACTATTTGACGTATCTCCATTTCGGACTTAAAGGCATCTTTGCTAAGTATTGTTAGTGCAGGTTTAAGATTTTCGGAAATTGCTTCAAGAAGTTTACTTTCATAGACCCCCGTATAGCATTCAATTGTTATTATCTTTTTACTTTTTGAAATGTTATTAAGGGCCAAGCTTAGTTCCAGAAGTATATTAGTCCAACCTGCCTTGCAGCTATGCTCATAGCCCTTAACAGAAACGAAAGGATATTTATTAAACGATGTGTTCATAAAGATTTTTTAATTATTAACTCATTTAGCTTAAAATGTGCTCCAAATAATGCAGCTGAATCAGGATTGAGAGCTTTTACGATCTTAACTTCTCCCCAGGGAGTCCACGCATGCTTATTGACAAATTCCTGTAACTTTTGGACAATGGGATAATCTGCTCCTATTATTCCACCACTAATAATTATTTTCTCAGGATCATAAGCATGAATAAGGTTAACAAGTGCAATTCCCCAGATCTTTAAGATATGTCCAAGGATTTTCTTTGCCAGTGCATCTTTTTGTTTTGCATGCTCAAATAACTTCTTAAAGTCAGGTTTTTTCTCATTGAAAAGGCTGCTATTTGTAATCTCTCTTTCAGATTTCAGCATCTTCAAAAGTGCACCTTTAGAGGTCTGCATTTCAATACATCCATAATTGCCACAAATACATTTATCACCATTTGCATCTAGAGTAAAGTGACCACCCAGACATCCTGCCTGAAAATGCACTCCGCGCAGCGGCTCCCCATTTATTATCACAGATGTGCCAATACCTGTTCCCAAAGTAACCATCACCAAATTATCACAGTCTTTTCCAGCGCCATATTTCCACTCACCTAATAGTGCCATATTTGCATCATTTTCAACTACTATAGGTAAAGCAAAACTCTTTAAGGCCCACTTTTTCAGGTCAAGCGAAGCAGCATCTGAATATTTTGCAACCGGGGCTGAAAGTATTCTATTCTCTTTTGAATTAACCAGACCTGGGAAAGAGATTCCTATTCCAGATAAGTCTTTAATGTCTAGTGCAAGAGTCTCTACAGCTTCAGATATTTGGCCTTTGATTTCAGGCAAAAGATCTTTAAGTCCATTTTCCGGAGAGGCTGGAATTATCTTAAAATATTGTAAGCTACTGCCTTCAATAAGACCTAGCTTTATCCTGGTTCCACCAAGGTCTACTGCTGCAGAGGTCATATATTTTCTCTTTTAATGTCTATTGAATAAGTAAAACTGTCGGCCCTGTAATAGCCAAGATTATATTCAATTATTCTTTTGCCTGGATCATAGACATGTCTTTTTCTAAATAGCACCGGCTCACCAGGCTTTAGCAGAAGTTTGGCTGCAATTTCCTTATCAGCTTTCTGGGCCGATATTTCTTCTCTGGATAAAGAGGCAACGACAGAACATTCTTTTTCAAGAAGCTGATATAGAGGAACTGAAAAATCCTCTGTCCCCTTTAGTCCAACGCGCGGATGGAAATAGGATATAAAATAGACAATTGGGCGTTCAACTGTGCCACGAAGGCGAACTAGCTTAAGTATTTCTTTTCCTTCTGGTATATCAAAGGTCTTAGCAAGCTCACTATTACATTTAATTAAAGATGTTGATATTTCATAGTTTTTAACTTCAATGCCCTTTAGTTTCATTTCATTTGTAAAGCTAAGCCAGCTATCAAGTCTAGTTGAAACAGTCTGCAAGGCAACAGTCGTTCCTTTTCCTTTTTTTCTAACTAAAAGTCCTTCATAGACCAATTTATCGAAGGCATGGCGTACAGTGTTTCTTGAGACTGCAAATCTTTTTGCCAGGTCCTCTTCTTTTGGAAGCATTTCTCCATTTTTATAATTATCCTTTTTTATCAGATCACGAATTATATTCTCTACCTGAATATGCAGAGGTATTTCGCTGTCATGATTTAATTCCAATTTCATTTTTATTTGCCTAGTTATTATTCTGACTGTATATAGTTGTTAAATAGCGCTTTTAGAAAAAAAGATCTCAATCTCCTCAAGAGTTTTTCCTTTGGTCTCCGGAATAACCTTCCATACAAATATAGTAGCTGGAAGAGTGATCAGAGCAAACAGTGCAAATGTACCAGCTGGCCCAAGATTCTCCAGCAGCCATGGGAAAGACTGGCCGATTATGATATTTGCAAACCAAAGAGAGAAAGTTGAAATTGACATTGCCCGGCCTCTAATTCTATTTGGAAATATCTCTGCAATAATTATCCAGACAACAGGTCCATAAGAGAAGGCAAAGCATGCTATAAAAAGGAGGAAGAAAGATAAAAGTAAAATACCGTTTGATATTGAAAAGTTGAAAGCTATAGCTATAAAGACAAGTGATACAAATACACCCACCATACCAGAAAGAAGAAGCGGTTTACGTCCAAATTTATCTACTTTCCAAATAGCCAAAGTTGTAAAGAAAACGTTCATTAAACCAATTGTAACCTGTGTTCCAAATGCATCGTTTAAGGCGTAGCCGGCATCTTTGAATATTTTTGGGCCATAGTATATAATTGCATTAATTCCGCAGGCCTGTGAAGCAAATGGCAGAATAAGTCCTATTAATAGAGCTTTTCTTAAGCCAGGTTTAAGAAGCTGTCTTAAAGATTCATTCTCACTTTTAATTGACTCTTTTATTACAGATATTTCTTCTTCAGCATTAGTTCTGCCGTTAACTCTGCTAAGAATTTCTAGGGCATGTTTATCTTTTCCTTTTTTTGCAAGCCACCTTGGACTTTCAGAGATAAAGATAAGCAGAAGTATAAATAAAGCAGCTGGAATTATCAATGTACCAAACATTCCGCGCCAGACCTCATCGACAAGCAATCGCCTTGCAAATCCATTTACCAGGTGATTTTCTGAGAGTGAAAAATTAAGAAGAAAAGAATTGGAAAAATAAGCAGCAACTATTCCAATAGTAATTGCAAACTGATATAGAGAGACCATTCTTCCGCGAAGGTATTTTGGAGAAAATTCAGAAATAAATAGTGGTGAAAGCATAGATGCAGCCCCGATGCCAAGTCCTCCAATTATTCTTCCACAGATTATAGCCATATAGGAGTCCGATAAAGCCGTAATAATTGCTGAAAAAAGGAAGAACAGGGCAGACAGAAACAATATTTTCCTTGGGCCAAACTTGTCACTTAATTTTCCTGAAAAGCTCACTCCAATCAGGCAGCCAATTAAAGCCGAACTAACGAGCCAGCCTTCCATAAAAGCGTCAAGAACAAATTTGTTTTTTAGAAAAACAATAACGCCTGAAATTACGGCTGTATCAAAGCCAAATAAAAATCCTCCCAGTGCAATAGTTATACAAGTCCTTATAAGGAAAAAGCTGTCCCCTTTTCCGGAATTCTGATTTGCACTACTATCTTTCATATATCTACCTTCGTTTTAATGAGTACCGAATATGTCCATATGTCCATACATATGAACATATGAAATATAACTCGGCATTTTCACAAAAGCAAACAGGCAAATAAAGAAGTGGGGGATCTAAAGAAAAGAGGAGGACTTAAAGAAAAGGAGTGCAAAGGAAGGAAAGACACATAAAAAAAGAGGGCCATGATAAAAAAAGTGGCCCTCTTTGTGTGAAATCTTTTGTAAAATAACTAAATGTTTATATTAGGTGCTAGTTACTCTCGCTTAATATATTCTCGATCTTATTTAGTTCGTTTTCATCTAGTTTAGGATTTTTAAGCAGCTCGACAGCATCATTTATCTGTTCAACGCGGCTTGCGCCAATAAGAACCGATGTTACTTCCTCATGGCGAAGTGTCCAGCTAAGAGCAAGCTGAGCCAGAGACTGGTTGCGTTTTTGGGCAAGTTTGTTGAGCTTTTCTATCTTAAGAAGTTTATCTTCAGTAATATCTTTTTTCTTCAGGGCACCGTGCGATTTTGCAGCGCGGGAGCCTTCAGGAATTCCGTGAAGATACTTATCAGTTAATAGTCCTTGAGCAAGGGGTGAGAAGACAATGCATCCCATGCCATTTTCCTTCAAAACCTTAAGAAGTCCATCCTCAATCCAGCGGTTGAACATATTATACTTTGCCTGGTGAATTATGCATGGTGTACCAAGTGAATTTAGTATCTTTATGGCTTTAGAAGCCTGGTCGGGTTTATAGTTTGAAATACCTGCATAAAGGGCTTTTCCAGAGCTTACAATATGATCGAGAGCTCCCATAGTTTCTTCTAGCGGAGTATTAGGGTCAGGTCTATGATGGTAGAAAATATCGACATAATCCAGTCCCATTCTTTTTAAGCTCTGGTCAAGGCTTGCAATAAGATACTTCCTTGATCCCCAGTCGCCATATGGTCCATCCCACATTGTATAACCGGCCTTTGAAGAGATTACAAGTTCGTCTCTAAAGACTTTAAGGTCAGTTTTAAGGACTTTTCCCATAGTCTCCTCAGCAGATCCTGGAGGAGGTCCATAGTTGTTTGCAAGGTCGAAGTGAGTAATTCCAAGGTCAAAGGCCCTGAGAAGCATAGCGCGGCTGTTACCAAAGACATCCACTCCCCCGAAATTATGCCAAAGGCCGAGTGAAATTGTCGGAAGCTTCAGCCCGCTTTTACCGCAGTACTTATATGGCATGCTGGTGTATCTAAGTTCAGATGGCTGATAGATCATTTTCTTATACCAATATTTTTGTTAGATAAATATTACAATTCTCATTTGATTTGAATTATTTACAAATAGAGAATGCTTTGTAAATAATTTTTTTAAGAACTACTAAGGCTTTATAACTACATGGTCAAAAATATAAAAATAAATAGAGAAACGGCTAAAAAATCCCTAAATTTGGCGCAATACTATTTAGTAATATTTTTACCAATGGTGAGATATATGAAGACATTTTCCTTTTCGTGTTTTTTTACAATTTTCATGTTTATCCCATGCTTAGCTCTTCTGCCACAGAAAGCAGCAAAAGATAATCCTCTGAGAGTTATGACATACAATATTCGCTATGCCGGAACTGTAGCCTCAGACAGCGCTTTTGCCTGGGAAAATAGAAAAGAGCAAGTAGCAAGCATGGTAAGATTCAACAGGGCGGATATAACAGGAATGCAGGAAGTCCTAAAGCTTCAGCTTGATGACTTAAAGAAAATGCTTCCTGAATTTGATGCAATTGGCCTTGGACGCGACGATGGTAAAGAAGCAGGAGAGTATTCTGCCATTTTTTATCGCAAAAACAGATTATCCGTTCTAAAGAGTGCTACATTCTGGCTTTCAGAAACTCCTGGGAAAGTATCAAAGGGTTGGGATGCTGCTTGCAACAGGGTTGTTACCTGGGCTAAATTTAAGGACAAGATAACCGGCAAAGTCTTTTTCCACTTCAACACACATTTTGACCATATAGGCGAAGCAGCAAGAAATAACAGCGCATTTCTACTTCTTAACAAAGTAAAAGAAATAGCAGGAAACTTTCCTGTGATCGTCACTGGAGATTTTAATTTTACTGCTGATTCGAAATACTATAAGATATTAACAGAGAGCAAAGCTAACCCGGAGCTTGAGGTTCTGAAAGACGCGCAAAATATCTCACTTTACCCGCACTATGGAGGGCATGTATCCTTTAATGACTTTGGACGGAATACAGATCCAAACAATAAGATAGATTATATCTTTGTAAAAAATCAGGTAAAGGTCATTGATCATGGAATAATAGCAGAAAAGCTTAATGGCCGCTATCCATCTGACCACATGCCTGTAGTAGCAGATATAATTCCTTAAAATATATTGTTCTTGAAAAGGAGACTTCAACCAGATATGCAAGGGATTTGATCTCTCCTTTTCAACTGAAATTATCTTCAGCGCTTTCTGAACAAAACTCATACAGCCTTATACTTTCTTTCTGCACACAAAGAAGTGACATTCAATTACTTAAGCAGTTCCTTCTCATGATCCTTGCTATTATGAATAAATGGTGAAATAAGATCAATTGGTAAAGGAAAGATGGTCGTTGAGTTCTTTTCAGTTGCAACTTCTGTCAATGTTTGCAGGAACCTAAGCTGAATAGCAACGGGACTATTACCCATAATTGCAGCAGCGTCATAAAGTTTCTGGCTAGCCTGGAATTCGCCGTCGGCATGAATAACTTTTGCCCTTCTCTCTCTTTCGGCTTCTGCCTGCTTTGCCATAGCGCGTTTCATTTCAATCGGGAGATCGACATGTTTTATTTCTACATTAGAGACTTTAATTCCCCATGGTGATGCCTGGGCATCGATTATTCTCTGTAGTGACATATTAATCTTATCCCGTTCAGCCAATATTTCATCAAGCATTGACTGTCCCATGATACTTCGCAGAGTTGTCTGTGAAAGCTGAGAAGTAGCCTGGATATAATTTTCAACTTCAACTATAGCCTTTTCAGGGTGAAAAACTCTGAAATAAACCACTGCATTTACCTGCAAAGATACATTATCTTTTGTTATTACATCCTGCGAAGGGACATCAAATACAACTGTTCTTAAGCTTACTCTGACCATACGGTCAACTATTGGAATTAAGAATATAAGTCCTGGTCCTTTTGCTCCAATTAGCCTTCCTAAGCGGAATATGACAGCTCTTTCATATTCCCTAAGTATCCTGATTGCGCTAAAAAGGATAATTACAACAAAGAATATCAATATTACAATTAAAGCCTGATAGGGTTCCATATTTTCCTCTCACATAATTATTTCTATTTATTAGCTGATCTAATTTTACAGATCACTATGAAGCATGGTTACATTTTCTTACCATAAGATCCAGATCTCTTACATTAACTATTTCTACATTCTCACCTTTACTTATAATGTCACTGCCAAGGTTTTCAGCCGACCAAATTTCGCCATGAAGACTTACTTGTCCAAAAGGGTTTAAATCCGAAAGAGCAATTGCTATTTCTCCAATAATGCTTGAAGGGCCGGTTGAAGTTCTAAGATGCTGAGCCTTAATGCCAAGAGTTATAACGAATAAAAAGAAAACTGTTGTAAAACCAACTACACCGAAGATGATCTCCTTTGAGATGGACAAGGATTCTGGAATTGGGCCAGTATCAAAAAGCATTATTGACCCAAGGGCAAGCATAATGACTCCTCCTATAGTCAATAGCCCATGACTTACGATCTTTATTTCTAGTATAAATAGTACAATAGAAAGGATAATAAGAAGCAGTGCTGCATAATTAACTGGAAGCGTGTTCAGCGAATAGAAAGCAAGAATTAAGGAAATAGCTCCTATTACGCCTGGGAAAATTGCTCCCGGATTATAAAGTTCGAAAATTAGTCCATAAAAACCCAGCATAAGGAAAATGTATGCGATGTTAGGGTCACAGATAATATCTAGAAACTTTTGCCTGAAATTCATATCGATATAAACCAGTTGTGCTTTTTCAGTATCAATTTTCCTTTTACCTGAGGTTGTTTCAACCTCAACTCCATTTATCTGCCTTAGCAGCTCATTTAAGTCCTTAGAAATAATGTTAATTACATTCATTTTCAGGGCTTCATTTTCTGTAATTGACAAGCTTTTACGAACAGCATCTTCAGCCCACTGTACGTTTCTGTTTCTTTTTTTGCTAATTGTCCTTATAAATGCGGCAGCATCATTTGTTGATTTCTGGAACATTATTGAATCCATACTTCCTTGAAGAGAGACCGGGTGAGCTGCGCCTATGTTTGTACTCTGCGCCATGGCCGCAACGTGAGCAGATAAGGTAATAAATACTCCTGCAGATGCCGCTTGAGCTCCTTCAGGAGAAACATAAACGATAATTGGGACCGGGCTTCTTAGTATAGCCGAAACAATATTCCTAGTTGAAGAGAGTAAACCTCCCGGAGTATTCAATTTTATTATTACACATTCTGCCCTGTTTTCTGATGCTTTTCCAATATTATTTACCAAATAGCTTTCAGAGACAGGATTAATGGTACCATTTGTAGAAAGTATATAGATCGTCTTAGCCGGAGATGGCAAAGGAAGCAAAACAACTAATAAAAAAAGTAATAGTAACATTGCAAAATCAAAAGCCTTGAGCTTTTGTTTTATTTATTCCAATGTTTTTACCTCCACGGCTCTGAAAGCAGAGGCATATCATATTTAAATACAAAGTAGGAGGTATTTTTGTCAGATACCCCATAATTTTTATGAATTCTTTAATAAAATATCAAGGCACTTCAGTGGTTATGAGAAATAAATGATAATATTCAGAAACCTAATGACCAAAAAATTGTAAAAAAGCACAGAATATATTATTTAGCCATATAAGTCTCAGGAATTTTTCCTTAATTTTAGGATGGCTATTTTTAGATTAAAATAATTAACAGAGGAATCATGGCGTTTGGAAAATTAAAACAAATTATAGGGCTAGCTGTCTTTCTTATTAGTGCAGTAGTACTGGTAATGACCGTACAGCCTTCCGTATCATTCTGGGATCCGGGAGAGATCTCAGCAGCATCTTATTCTCTGATGGTCCCCCATCCACCTGGAGGTCCACTCTGGTTAATATTCGGCAGATTGTTTTCGATGCTGCCCATTGCACAGAATATCGGTTTAAGGATTAACCTGCTTTCAGTTACAGCAAGCTGCTTTTCAGTTTTACTGTTATACTTGATAGCCATAAAACTAATAGAGAATTACAGAAAAAAGGAAGATCAGGATACTACAGGTAATGTAATAACTTACATTTCAGCTGCAATTGGGGCTCTGGCCTTTGCTTTTTGTGATACTTTCTGGTTTAATGCAGTTGAATCCAACTATTTTGCCGTCAGCACTCTTCTTTATTCTCTTGTTGTATGGCTTATGATGGTCTGGAATGAAAGGTTTGACAAGCCGGGCAACGAAAAATATATAATTCTGATGGCCTATGTAATTGGTCTTTCTGCCGGTGTTCATCTTATGAGTGTACTTGCGATACTTACATTTATATGGATCGTAGTAATGAGGAAGTATGTAAATGATGATGAGACATATAAGAAAACAGGTTACATATTTTTAATTCATATAGGGATTCTGGCAATAGTAGCAATAGGACTATGGGCATCACAGACTTCAGCTACAGCCCCATCGCCTGAAGAATACAAGGATTTCGATTCAAAATTCAAGTGGATAATGGTCGGCTTATCTGTAGCTTTCATGGCAATTTTCCGTAAGAAGATATTTGCAAGAAGTTCATTTTATATACCACTTTTAATTGGTGGTCTTATTCTGCCCATTGCATATCCGGGAATTGTAAAAATATTTCCTCAATTGCTTTTATACGTAGGGGGACCAACACCAGGGACCAACTTAATTATATTCTTCATACTACTGGCAGGACTCCTTTACCTATCATATTGGGCAAAGCAGAAGAACAAACCTATTTTGAATCTTTCTGCATTGTGTCTGCTCTTTGCTTTGATAGGTTTTACTTCATATGCAATGATCATTATAAGAGCAAATCAGCAAACTCCAATGAATGAAAATGAGCCAAAAGACTTTACAAAATTGGTTTATTATTTGGGTCGTGAGCAATATGGAGATTTTCCTGTATTTAAGAGAAGATTTTCGCCAGATCCTGCTCAGCAAGGGGTCTATACAGAATATAGCAGTGACCTGGATTTCCTCTGGAGATACCAGATAAATCACATGTTTAACAGATACATTCTCTGGAATTTTGTAGGAAGAGATTCTACGGTTCAGGATGCTGGAGTTAACTTTAAGGATTACTTTGCTATTCCGCTTCTAATTGGACTGCTTGGACTATATTTCCATTTCAGGAAGGATTGGAAAATGGCCTCGGCTTTTCTGGTACTGTTTGTTTTTATGGGTTATCTAATAGCTTTTTACCAGAATCAGCAGGAGCCTCAGCCAAGAGAAAGGGATTATTTCTATGACGGCGCACTTTTCGTTTTCTGCATCTGGATTGCAACTGGATTAAGAGAGCTTATTGAAGTGATCCGTGAAAAAATCAAGTCGCCATCTGCTGGCAAAGGAATGGCTTTTGCATGTCTTGCTCTTGGATTACTACTGATCCCGGGAAGAATGCTTAGCGTTAATTATCACTCGCATGACCGTTCAAAGGACTGGATGCCATGGGATCTTTCATACAACTTGCTACAGAGCTGTGCTCCAAATGCAATTTTATTTACAAATGGAGATAACGATACATTCCCTCTGTGGTATTTGCAGTATGTTGAAGGAATAAGGCGCGATATAAGGGTAGTCTGCTTAAGTCTTGCTAATACTGATTGGTATGTAAGACAGTTAAAAAACACAGAGCCTTATGGCGTAGCTAAAGTTAAGTTCGACTTATCAGACGATCAAATAAATGAGCTTCAGCCAGAGCGCTGGGATCCACAAAATATTTCGATCCCTGTTGGCAAGGATATAATTCAGAAGTTCGGCGTTACAGATACAAGCATACTAAAGACAGGCAAGCTTACCTTCAGGATGCCAAATACTATGCAATATGGTGATGTAAAGGCTATTAGGGCGCAGGATATCGTTGTCCGTGAGATTGTAGTCAACAATACATGGGACCGTCCTGTATATTTTGCTTCTACTTGTCCATATGATGCAAGGATTGGACTTGATGATTATCTGCAGATGGAAGGATTGGCCTACAGGCTGGTACCAGAGAGAAAGCCCAGGAGTTCTGAATATGTAAATGAGCCAATAGTCCGCAAACAGCTCTTTGATGAAAATCCATCATATTCAAAGACTTATCAGCCTGGCTTTAAGTTCAGAGGCTTAAATGATCCGAGTGTCTTCTTCGATAAAGATACTCATGAAAGAATGGCACAGGGCTATAGAGGTGCTTTTATGTCACTTGCTATTTATTATCTGAACGAAGCAAACAATAAAGATATGTGCATCAAGACACTCGACATGATGGAGAAGAAAATTCCGAGAAGTCACATTGAAGCTGATTACAGGCAGTTATATAATATCGGCAATATTTATTATTCAGCCGGAGCCTATGACAAGTTTGCCCAGATAGCAAAAGAAGTTGAACCTATTGCACTTAAAAATCTGAGCACAGATGCAACTTCGCTAAAATCTCCTTACAATTCATACAGGATACTTGAGGATATTTATATCAACCTGAAAGAGTATAATAAAGCAGTAAACTTGTTATCAAAACTTCAGGCAGCATATCCTGATGACCCAGGAATAAAGGCTGAAATTGACAAGTTAAACGAGATGAGTAATACTAATCAAAAAAGTAACGAGATTAAAAAGTAAAGATGATATAATAACAAAGCAGGGACAATTTATTCGTCCCTGCTTTTAATAAAAATTCCTTAACCGCTTTTCCCTGCGGCAAATCTACTCTATTTAAACACCAAATCCACATCTTCATAAAAGCCTTTTTCTCCATACTAATTGACAATCTTTAAGCAGATAACCTTTCAGCAGCATTTTGAAATGTATCATCTAAACTCAAATGGAATAAATGGTATAGTTAAGTTGTCAAAGAAGAAAAAGGTTCAATACCACCAAAAGCTATAAAATAATGGCTTATAATAAAAACGGGGGAAAAATGAAAAGTATATTAAAGAAATGCGAAAGGATGGGTTTAGGAAAAACTATTTCAGTTAATTCGATTTACTTTTTCTTTGTGATAATAATATTTTTAATCTCCTTTTCAGCTCCAAAAGCTCAATCATACTCACAGAGTGGAGGAAATGTAACAAAAACAAATCAGGCATATACTGCAAGCAGCACTGATGAATCAGGCATAAAGGTTACAAATAGCGGAGTCTTAACACTATCAAATTCATCAGTTACAACAAGCGGCAATTCATCATCTTTAGATAACAGCAGTTTTCAAGGTTTGAATGCTGGTATCCTGGCAACTTCAGGAAGCACAATAAACCTTAGTGACTGCACTGTTAATACCACTGGAACAGGCGCAAATGGTGTTTTCTCTTATGGTTCGGGAACAACAGTCAATATGACAAGGCTCACCATTAAATGCACAGCCCAAGGTGGGCATGCCATAATGGCAACAGGCGGCGGGATTATGACTGCAACAGATGTAGATATGACTACGGCAGGAGCTAATTCAGGAGCAATTGCAACTGACCGTGGAGGCGGGACAATAACAGTGACAGGAGGAAAGGTAATTGCATCCGGACAGGATTCGCCTGGCATCTATTCGACAGGAAACATAACTGTAACTGGAGCTGACATTTCTGCAACCGGCGCTGAAGCTGCTGTAATTGAAGGAGCCAACTCAATAACACTCAATAAAACATCACTTACTTCAAGTAAAGCAAACAAATGGGGAGTAATGATCTACCAGAGTATGTCAGGTGATGCCGAAGGAGCAAGAGGTATATTTACAACAACAGGCGGAACACTATCAAATACTGCAACTACAGGCCCACTATTCTACATTACAAATACAACGGCAATAATTACTCTGAACAATACTAATGTTTCAGCTGCTTCGGGCATGCTGCTTAAGGCCGCAGCCGGGAATTGGGGAACAACAGGTAAAAACGGAGGGTATGCTAATCTTACTGCAAATAAGCAGAAGCTTAGCGGAGATATAACGGTTGACGCATTAAGTACTTTTACAGGTGAACTCAAGGACAGTTCATCACTGACAGGAGCAATAAATAATTCCAATACTGCCAGCTCAGTTTCACTTACATTAGATGCCACAAGCAAATGGATACTTACTGCTAATTCAAACCTTAGCATACTAAGTGACGGATCTGGAATCTCCGGCAGTTCAGTTACAAATATAACAGGCAATGGATTTAATGTTTACTATGACGCTAGCCTTGCAGCAAATAGTGCCCTGGGCGGGAAAACATACTCACTTGTAAATGGCGGCTCACTTATGCCAAAAGGAACCAGTGCAGTTGATGAGTCATCATCCTCTCTGCCTGCAAACTGGTCGCTAGAGCAGAACTACCCAAATCCATTTAATCCATCTACAACAATAAGCTTTAGCATGCCTGAACCTGGTTTAGCAATGTTAAAAATATATGATATTACAGGAAAGGAAGTTGCTATATTGGTTAACGATGAGTTAGCTGCCGGAAACCATAGCTATAGCTGGAATTCAGGATCACTTGCCAGCGGAATTTATATCTACAGGATCTTAGTTTTATCAGGTGATAAAAAGAGGGTTTTCAGTCAGTCAAGGAAGCTTGTATTAGCTAAATAAATTAACACACAATCCGCATAGAAGAAAAGAAAAAGGGAATGGTTCAGATAAAAAAAACAGTTCCATTCCCCCATTCTAAAGATTTACTATTTACTCCTGCTTTAGTACAACGTATTTGATATTTTTTCTGTTATATGTATAAGTAATATGTATTGATCCATCGGATGCCTGAATAACAGCCGGGTAGCTAAATTCACCCTCCTTTTGATTTTCAAGCTGATAAACATCCATCCAGTCCACTCCGTTGTTTGAAACTGCTACATTAAGAACGTTTCTTCCATAAAACCAATCCTTTCCCTGGAGCAAAGGGTTATATACTAAAACAAACTTATCATTATCGAGCCTGGCTGCATCAATACCCGAATTAGGATTAGGGACAGAAGTGCTATCTAGCTTACTCCAGCTTTGGCCATTATCAGTTGACCATGTCTGATAAATAACATTCTGGCGGCTGCGGCATAACATCTGAAGTTTTCCATCAGGATGCTGCAGAATGCTCGGCTGAATTACACCGACCATGCTATCTGCCTGAATACTGACCTTCTTCCATGAAGAAACATCTTCGTTAGTGATCTCAAGATGCGCTGTCCATTTTTTTGTATCCATACTTTCAACACTTGACGGGCAGAGAATATTTCCATTTGATAATTGAAGCGGTTTATTCTTAATTGGACCTAAGAACCCTTTTGGCAGCATCTGAGGTTTAGTCCAGTTTTTCCCGTCATCAAAAGATTTAATTACCATTCCCCACCATTCACGAGGGTTGGGGCCCACTTTATAGAAAAGCAATAATGTATTTCTTTTTGTTTTATACAGTACCGGATTCCAGCACGGCATTGGATCACCCAAGGAATCACTTCCCGAGGCAACTTTTACAGGCAGGCTCCAATTCCCATTTTCGAAAACTGAAGTCCAGATTGCAACATCCTTTGCCCCTTCATATGATCCGGCAAACCAAGATGAGATAAACTTTCCTGGGCTAAGTTCAACAATTGTGCTTGCATGACAGGCCTTAAAGGTTCCAAGAGGAAATATTGTTGTATCTTTTACCAAAGTAACTTTATAATCTTTTAATGATTGTGAGTACAGTCTCATATTGTTTCCTATAAACAGTGACAGTATCACAATAGAATAAATTACAAAGTATCTTTCGGCTGATCGCCCTCCATAAGTGTTTTTCTGCATTTAATTCTTGCCTAATTATTCAAAGTATAATTACAATCGAAATATAGCTTGGCTTGGCAAATTTGTCAAAGTATTCCTTGTCCCCAAAAATAATAGTTAATTACACTTTTCCTGACCGCATTATTGTGCCCAATATTACCTAAGATAAGAAGCACACATATAGGAGGCACGAAACATAGAGAAGCAATTTTTATGAATTTTGTCTATTTTAGTATCTGTAAGCTTTTATAAAAATAGTTTAATAAAAATGCATACTCTACAAGTCTTCTCATCTTATTATCTCATTCATTATCTTAATAAATTTATTAGCTTAACAAAGTCAGGATCTTAAGCCGATGGCAAATTACAGCACTCATAGTTTCCCTTCTTCAAGAATTGCAACCATTGACGTCTGTGCAATTGGAAAGCAAAGGCATCACATATGTATTTTATTAGAATGTGATGTTACAGAAAGCAGGTTTAAGATCAGAAGAAGGAAATCTGAAGGCTGTAAGATCTCCTTTACAGCATGGCTGCTTAAAGTGATAAGTAAGACACTAAAAGAACATGATGAAGCTGCTGCTTTTCTTCTTAGTAAAAAAGAGGTAATTGTCTTTGATGATATTAATATTTCACTATTAGTTGAAAAGTCCCTGGATGGTAAAAAAGTTCCTATGCCACTTGTAATAGAAAAGGCGGATAAAAAAAATGCCGAAGATATAACCAGGGAAATTGAACAAGCAAAGAAGGAAGTACTCTCAGATAAATCAGTTGTATTAAATAGAAAGTCAAGTAGATCTGAAAGATTATATTATCATCTTCCAAGTTATATAAGGCGAATGTTCTGGAAAATAATATTAAAGCATCCCCAAATAGCTTATAATAAGATGGGCAATGTTGCTGTTACTTCAGTTGGAATGTTTGGACAAATAAAAGGCTGGTTTATCCATACAACAATTCATCCGATCTCATTTGGTGTAGGGTCAGTAATAAAAAAGCCTGTTGTAGTAAATAACGATATTTTGATTCGAGAAATACTAAATTTAACAGTATTAATTGACCATGATGTTATTGACGGAGCGCCAATGATAAGATTTATAAATGATCTTGTAAATAACATAGAAAAAGGAGAAGAATTATAAATATTTATTTTACAGATCCCTCAAAATGAAAGAGGGACCTAATGAACAAAACAGAGTCCAATAGCAACAGTAAGGAGTTTGTTTTTTAAGAGAGTTATCCATTACGCCCGGCAAAAAGAAAACGCCGCCCCCCCGATTTAACTACTTTTGTCCTGCATCATTCAGAGAAATAATACCAATACAAATGGTTTGCTTTATTTCTTAATATTTTTCAATTCTACTATATAAGAAGATTAAGTCTATGCTCAGAGAGGTATGGAACTATGAATAATGAACAAGATCTAAAGGCCATCTCTGTTAACAATACGCAGTTACATTATATAGAACAGGGTAAAGGTATTCCCATCATATTCGTTCACGGAAGTCTTGGAGATTTCCGCACATGGAATTTTCAAAAGGACTATTTTTCCAAAGCTTTTCATTTTATTTCATACAGCCGCAGGTATCACTTCCCAAATAAATGGACTAGTGATGGCTCGGATTATTCTGTAGCCCTTCACTCTAGAGATCTTTCGTCATTTATAGAAAACCTTGGAATTGCTCCCGTACATTTAGTAGGCAATTCCTTTGGAGCTTACGTCTCGCTATATCTTGCAAGTGAAAATCCAAAGCTTGTAAGAAGTCTTGTTCTTGGCGAGCCTCCTATATTACCATGGCTCGAAGACACTAAGGAAGGAAAAGAACTGATGAAGGAGTTTATTAACAATGCTTTTGAACCGGCAAAAAAGGCATTTCATGAAGGGAAAATGGAAGAAGGAGTAAATTTCTTTATTGACGGTGTACTTGGGAAAGGAGCATATGGGCGCTTGCCTCAAAGTGTAAAAGCTCAGATGCTGGAGAATGCCGAGGAGATGAAAGCCGAAACCACTTCAAAGGATTATTTCTCCCCCATTACATATAAGGACCTTGAAAAAGTAGATTCTCCTGTTTTGCTTCTAAAAGGTGAAAAAAGTCCAAAGATGTTTCACCTTATTATAGACAAATTGGCAGAACATCTTCCTAAAAAGAAAAGTCTTAGCATACCTAATGCATCTCACTCAATGCATACAGGTAATCCCGAGTATTATAATAGTTGTGTAATGGAATTTCTTAAGAGCATTTTTTATTAGAAAAAAATAATATTTTTTGAGCTTTTCCACCTTCTAAATGACTATTTGATAAAAAATAGCGTTTTTATTTTAAACTAATCGTGCTAAGTTCGTGTCGAAATAAGCAGATATATATTTTTATTAATTACGCATTTGGAAGGACTATAATGAGATTTTGTTCTAATTTAATAGTATTCATGTTAATTATTTGTTCTATAAGCACTTACGGACAATCGGGCAGACAGAAAGGCCGCATTGGAGCATCTGGAGGAGGAAGCCTTCGGATATCCGGGAAAGTTATAGATGCACAAACTGGAAAACCTGTTGATTACGCTACAGTTGTAGTTTTTAAGGAAGAAAATAAAACCCAGGTAACCGGGTCAATTACAAAAACAGACGGCAGTTTTGAAGTCCCTGAGCTTAAAGCTGACAAGTATTATCTGGAAGTATCCTTCATTGGATATGAAAAACAGACAATACCTTTTGAATTAATGAGTTCCACAGCAAATTTGGATCTTGGCGTAATCAAATTAGATCAGAAAGCTGTAAGCCTTAAAAATGTTGTTGTAGAAGGTCAGAGGGTCCCCTTTACCTACCAGGTAGACAAAAAGGTTATAAATGTCGATAAGTTTGCAACGGCTGTTTCCGGAACGGCTGTAGATGTACTGGAGAATGTCCCATCAATATCGGTAGATGTAGATGGCAATGTAAGTTTAAGAGGAAGTGGGAGTTTCAAGGTACTTGTTGACGGAAGGCCATCGATAATTGACGCACAGGATCTTTTGCAGCAGGTTCCGGCAAGTGCAATTGAAAACATAGAAATTATCACTAATCCATCCGTAAAATATGACCCCGAGGGAGTTGCTGGCATAATAAATTTAGTCATGAAGAAAAATGAGAACAATGGCTTAAGCGGAGTTATAAACCTTAATGGCGGACTAAAAGATAAATACGGAAGCGACCTGTCATTTGAATATAAGACGCCTCTATATAGTGCTTCATTTGGAATGGACTTAAGACATAGAAATATGACAGATGACAGAGACGAAATAAGGAGATATGATTACGAGAATAATACCTCTGAGATCACTTCTTCAGGAAGTGGAAGCTGGATGAGAGGCGGCGGCGGCATAAGAGGAGCTATTAACTTTAATTTAGGAGATAATGATGTTCTTGGTATAGGGGCCAATTATCACAACAGAAACATGAAACGCACCTCAAGTTCTAACTATACTGAATTGCAGAGTTTAAGTCAGCTGCAGCCTACATATTATATGAATACCAGCGAAGGTAAAAGAAATGGAGATAATGTTAACTTTGATTTGAATTTTCAGCATAAATTTCCTCTAAAGGGGCATGAAATTTCAGCCGATGTAACATATGAAAAACAAAATGGTGATGATGAAAATATAAGTGAAATGCTTAGCAATAAAATAATCAGCAGCGGAAAGAAAACCACTGAAGGCGGCCCGGGACATGAGTTACATACAAAAATTGATTACACACTGCCATTTGGTGACTTCGACAAATTTGAAGCTGGTCTTGAGGGAAAATCTGAATTCGAAGATGAGTCCACAAAGTACTATGAATACAATATTCCATCTAGTCAATACATGCAGAACTTTGATTACAGCTTTTCTACAAAATCAAGAAATGATGGATATTCGGTTTATTCTGTATATTCAGGAATATTTGAAGAACTTGGCTATCAGGTTGGTCTAAGAGGAGAGTATACATACAGAAAAGTAGAGATCCCATCAAAAGATGCGATCTTTAATATAGACAGGTGGGATTACTTCCCTACGTTTCATTTCTCATATAAACTTTCATCGGGTCAGCAGTTTATGGCAAGTTATTCAAAACGTATACAAAGACCAAACGGCTGGCAATTAGAGCCTTTTGATACATGGGTAGATGCAAACACGGTACATCGTGGAAATCCAGGACTGGAACCTGAGCTAGTAGACTCTTATGAATTTGGTTTCCAAACCTTGCTGGGTAATCTTGTTTCACTCTCCACTGAATTATATCACAGGGTAAACAATAGTAAAATAGATGGAGTAAAATCAGTATATTCTGATAATGTTACTCTTCAGACTTTTGCCAACATTGGAAAGGATTACTCGACAGGAGCTGAGATAATGGCGAGTGTTGAACTTTTCAAACTTTGGGACATTGATCTCATGGGAAATCTTTATAACTATCTTCTTAAGACAGACGTCAACGGTGAGTCTACGACAAAAGAAAGTTTTAATTGGCATGGAAAGATGAGTAACTCCCTGAAGCTGACAAGCACACTTAGCTTGCAGTTAAATGCTGATTATAACAGTCCAACGGTTGCTTATCAGAGTAAGACAGACGATTCTTTTTCACTGGATATGGCAGTAAAAAAAGAGTTCATGAATAAGCAGCTTTCGCTTACACTGCAGGCAAAAAACATATTAAACACAGCCAGATGGCAGACAACAACACAGAATGAAAGTTTGTATTCCTATATGAGTGCAAAGCGGGAAGCTCCGGTACTAATGCTGAATTTGCGTTATTCACTTAATAATTTCAAGCAGGATAGTAACCGCAATTCAAATGGTGGTGATGACAATAACGAAAGTTATGAATAAATAAATTCTTTTTCCTCTATATGGCCCGGAAGTAGCAAAGGCAAGCTGTTTCCGGGTTTTTTTGCCTTTTTGTCTCCTACTTCACAACGTCTATTGATTTCTTAAAAAAAACAATAATTATTTTTCCGGGAAAACTAATTTTAATACTATTATATTGGTATTATTTTGCTTTACCAAAGAGCTTATTCAAGGTTTAATTTGTATAAAAATTTAACATACAAATCAGGGTGTTAGCCATGAGGTTTTTTCTAAAACTGCTTATTCTTCATTTTATGCTTTCAATAGTACTACTTTGTCAGCCAAATTTTACTTACAATATTCAAGCTTATGAAAGGTGTACAGTATTATTAATTCAGAATGTTAAGGAGCAAAATCCAGAAAAAGAAGGTTCAGAAAAGACCACTTCTGCGCCAAAGTCAATGATGTATGGGACAGGAGTTTTCATATATGACGATCTTTGGGGCACAAAGAGCTATTATTTAGTCACAAGCATGCATTTTGCCGTTCATGACTCATTGAAGTTGTTTTTAAATCAGCTTGAAGTTGCAGAAAAACTTAAACTAAACACACCTAAAAACCGCTGGAATCATCTTGCTGCCCGCAGGATAATACCTCTTATCCGGGGGAAAAATGGTCAACCTTTAATTACTTCAGAAGCCGAATATATGAACGTTTCCGATGATAAAGAAATACTTTGGCGCCATGATACAACAGGTTTTTCAGATTTAATAGTTGCAAAGATAAATCCTGAAAGATTTTTCCTTAGAAAGAAGGCCGGATATACCGAGCATATGCCATTAAAATTATCGCAGATCATTGATTATAACAGGATAAACATTGGCGATGAAATATTTACAATGGGATACCCGGAAATTGCCGGCACGTTTAACGACATAAAAGATAGCCGCAGAAATTTTCAGAACTATGCAAGTGATTACGAAGCAGTTTTCAGATCTGGTCATGTTTCAGCAAAACCCAAAGAGATTGTCTGCACATTTCAGAAGGAAAATGTTCTTGGCAGGAATGCTCTTATAAATGAGCTTTTCATTTATCCTGGACAAAGCGGAAGTCCAGTGTTTCTAAAAAAAAGTAATAGGATCTTACTAATGGGAATAGCTTCAGCCTATTTCCACTACAAAAATGAAATAAATAATTCTGGCTTAAGCCTTGCTTGGCCGGCACAGATAATAAGCACGATAATAAAAGAAAATAGAGAATATTTCATAAACCTGGCAATATAGTAATTTAGGCAGGCAGTGATATAATTTCTTCCTGCTATTCATTAAGTAATATATTCTAAGCATGAGTGATATATTTAATTGAATTGCGCTCAGAAAATTTATATGATATAAAACTGACGGTTAAATGTACTTTTAGAGCATTTACAGAAAGGTCTTACATTAAATTTTCAAAAGGATGTATAACATATAAGTTAAATGAGAGGATAATATGACAAGACTTAGTTGGTCTAAAGTTATGCCAAAGGCTTACAGGACAATGATGGAGATGGAGAGTTTTGCAGAACAAAGCAGTCTAGAGCCAAAACTTAAAGAACTTATAAAAATTCGCGCTTCACAAATAAACCATTGTGCTCATTGTTTAGATATGCATACAAAGGATGCAAAAGCAATTGGAGAGACCGAACAAAGAATAAATGTACTTGCCGCATGGCGCGAAGCTCCATTTTACTCTCCGCGTGAAAGAGCGGCCCTTGCATGGTGCGAGGCTCTTACACTAATAGCAGATAGTGAGGCTCCGGATGAAATATACAATGAAGTAGAGCAGTTATTCACACAGGAAGAAATTGTAGAATTAACGTTTGCCATAGTTGTAATCAATGGCTGGAACCGTTTTGCCGTTGGCTTCAGGTCTGAAGTTGGCAGTTATGTTTCACATAAGAAGCCATAAGCTGAGCTTTAAGCCACAAGAGAGTAACAAAGACAGAAAACGAAAATACTGCCAACTTATCAGGAAATATTATGTAGCATAATCACCGGGCTTATTATACTTAGAAAGATACACTCGTTACTTTCCCAGAGATTGTAAAACTCTTTCTTTGAGTTCCGCCGGAATATGTTCCGCCTGTATATAATCCATTTGAATTTGTACCGGTTGATGTTCCCCCGGTATAAATATAATAAGCTGCACCACTTTTTAAGACTGGAGATGAAAATACTATATAATAGAAGTTTCTTACCGGTTGAAAGGTAATAACATCATTGCCTGACTCATCCTGGACATGAAATAAAGTAGACGCTGCTACCTGAGAGCTGGCTGTTGCTTTTACTGTATATTGACCAGAGCTTGCACTTGTAGCCTCAATCATATTCCCCGAATTTGGTCCTGTAAAGATAAGAAGTCCACCGGAGATGTTAAAAGTACCATTATAATCTGCTCCTACCTCAGGATTTGAGGCAGGGCCATGAACAACTACAGTTCCGCCAGTCATAACAATGCTGCCATTACTATCTAGACCATCGCCCCGAGAAGTATTTACAGATATATTGCCGCCATTAAGTGTCAGGCAACTCCCGTCATTATTTTCGCCGCCGCTGCCATACGTACTATTAAAGCCATCATCTGAAGCTGTGATATTTAACTGGCCATTATTAACTGTAATGTTACCACTTTCAATGCCTTCGACTGACTTTGTAATTTTTATATTTCCGTTATTAATCTTAATAGCCTTATCTGCATGCAGTCCATCATCTCCGGAGGAAATAATAAATGTACCATTGTTAAGTGTTATGTATCCATTCGAATGAAGGGCATCATCGGCCGAACTAATATTAAAACTCCCGCCTTCTATCAGTACATATACAATGCCTTTAATGGCCTTTGCAGATTCGGTCGATGAAACTGTTTTACTGCTTCCCCCGCCTGAAGTGATGCTTATGTTTGCTTTTTTGATAATAACATCTGTCTCTGCTGCAATTGCATCACCTGTAGAAGTAATATCGAAAGTGCCATTTTCAATTTGAATATACCCTTTTGTTGCATCTTCACTGTTATCTGACTTTAACCCATCTCCCTTTGCATTTACAGTCACATTACCATCTCTAACAATAAGATAATCCTTCCCTCTTATTCCATCATCTTTAGAGCTAACGTTTATATTCCCACTTTTGATTATTAGCCCGTCTGTCGAAGCGATCGCATCGTTATAATTTCCTGAGACCTTAAGCGTTCCATTGCCAAAGATGGTCAGATTGGATTTGCAATATAATGCTGCATTAGGCTCATCTATAGCCGCATTCTCCAAAATATATATACTTCCATCTACCAAAGTATTAGTAGTATTATCTGAAAGGCATAGAATTACCTTTTCAGCCTTTTTTACATAAATTGGGGCACTTGCACTGCAGCTAATATTTACTCCATTTAAGATAAGCCTTACTATGGCTTTATCTTCTGTATTTACAATAATTTGTCCATTATTTAGTGTTCCGCTTATGCTATAGGTACCTGAAGAGGTTATGGTAAGTATACTTCCATTTACAGCAGCACCGGAAGTACTTGCAGTTATTGAAGTTCCATTTAATACTATTGGAATTACATTTGATGTGTTCCACAGATAGTCATTTGCATCCTCATGGTCCTTGCTATTTACCGTTGAAGTATCTAATGCCGCATTAGTGACAGTCTGAGTGTTAGATTCTGGTTCAGTAGACTTGTTGCAAGCTTCAAAGATCATTATAAGAGCTGTAAATAATACTAGCATGATAAAATATCTTACCTTCATAGAGAATTCCAAATATTTGTAGAGGATCTTTTATTATTAGTTCTGTATAAAATGTTAATCTATATACTTTAGACCACCATAAGTATAACTTTATTCCATGGGATTCAAATTAAGTAATAATATAGGTCTGGTTTTACATCTACTTTCATTATATAATTCATTTGTGTTTTGTTTTGAAAGTCTAATGCATTAAAATCACGATTTAAGCTAATATCTAATCTTAAAAGTCTGGATGAGAAAAAGTTGGGAAAGGAAATATTAGGGGAGAAAAAATCCTAGCAGGCTAAAAAAAACTAGCCTGCCCAAATGAAGATTTGCTTAGCAAATTAGAATCAGGCAGCTTGATGACCAAGCAATTTCTTTATGAACTTAATTTTACGTTCTCTTAGTTTTGAAATATCATGTTTTGCAGAATAGAGCCCTAACAATTCAAGTCCAATTCCAAGACCTAAAATAACACTTTCAACAAATTCTGATAAATGAATTCCAAAATGCTTTAATGAAAAGCTCATACCTACTATAAATACACCCAATGCGAGAAGTTTATTTGGTTTTTTCACCTATTATTGCCTCAATTTTATAATAATTATGTTGTCATATATACAAAAAAGAATTGGGACACTCAAAAGAAGTAATTAATGCTCAGGATTACTTAACATAAAAGACATTGTTGTACCCTTATCCACTTCACTTTTAACCGTAATTGTACTTCTATGTTTTCTTACAAATTCTTCACAGATCAGGAGTCCCAAGCCTGTCCCCTTTTCATTGGCGGTACCCGTTCTTGAGACTTTTACATCCATTCTAAAAAGATTATCAGACATTTCTTTACTCATACCAATACCATTATCAGCGATACTTAACTGAATGCCTTTTTCGCATTCATTTGCGCTAACTGTAACACACCCGCCAGGGTTTGTATATTTAATAGCATTATTGACCAGGTTTCTTATAACGGTTTCAATCATATTAATATCAGCATAGACTTTAAGGTCTTGTAAAAAGTCAGCTTTCAGTGCAATCTTCTTGTTGTCAGAGGAAATGCTTAAAGCCTTAAAGACAGAGCTAACGACAGGCTCAAGGTAGAAAAAGTCAGGGGAAAAGATTACCCTTTCGAATTGAATTCTTGACCAGGCAAGCAGATTATTAACTAATTCCCAGAGATTTTTTATTGTAAAATTAATTTCACACAAAATTTCATTTTTTTCCGTAGCAGAAAGCGTATCAAAATCACTTGCCAGATATTCTGCAACACCTAATAAGCCCGAAAATGGCCCTCTTAGGTCATGAGCAATAATTGAGAAAAATTTATTTTTTTGTTTATTGAGTTCTTCAAGTTCTTTCCGGGCTTCAATAAGCGAATTCTGAAATTCGACAACTTTCGTAATATCATTCATTACGCCAACAAGACCAGAGACCTCACCATTATTGTTAAATAATGGAGCTTTATTTACAGCAAGCCACGAACTTTTTCCATCTTTGCGCTGAATTTCTCTTTCAATATTATTAATAGGAATTTTATTAGTAATTATTGCTTCATCTTCTTCGTCTGTAATCCACTGGTCCTGATTTTTTACCAGGTCTGAACTTCCTTTATGAAGAATTTTTTCCTGTGTTGTATTAAAAAAGTCCAGAAAATATTTATTAACCAGGGCAAATTTCTTTTTCTTATCCTTAACAAACACAAGGGCAGGGACAGTATCAATAATTGTATAGAGGTCATTTCTGCTTTGTTCAAGTTCCTGAGCCAGGTTTTTCTTCTTTTTTACATCGCGCATCATTGCCGAAAAATAGAGAACTGTTATAATTACCGAAGACATTAAAAGCAGAAGAATGTGTATATTACCCTCAATAGATTTTTCCATATATTCTTCGAAATCTTTTTGACTTTTATGCTCATATTCATCATCAATAAGATGCAGGTAATTGCTGATCTTATCGAATCGGTTTTCTTCAGTTTTCAGAATCTCTGAAAGATCTTTCTGCAAATCAAAAGACAAATGATAATGGCACTTAAATTTTGAGAGTTCATTCAATGTATTTACTTCAACAGAATCAATGTAGCGGTTATGTATGTCAGCCCGTTTTATAAATTTCCTGAATTTATTGAACTCAGCGCTAAATTGTGAAACATTATTTTTATAATCTAAAGAATCCACTCTACCATTTGCCAGCAAGTAACGTTTCCTGTCGATTTCAAGTCTGTTTAGAGCAATAAGCAGGCTTTTAACCTGAATCCTCAACTCAGCGACTGTATTAACATTCCTGATGTGTTGGTGCACCAGGACTTTTGATCTATAAAGGAAAAAGCTGAACATAATCATGAGGATTATCGAGAAAACGAATCCTGCCGACAGTTTTTTCTCTATTGAAATATCTTTTAATCTCATTTAATATCTTTTAATCTTATCTAATGACTTTTAATACTTAAAAATAAATGGTTTAAGAAAATCGGGATTAAGTAGACTGAAGTGCTCTATTATCGGCAATTACAGATGAATATTTAATGAATGAATATTCATTTGAATAATTCAAAAGAATGTAAAAATAATAAGCAGATAACTCACGTTTTTAGAAAACTATTCAATAATATTTATTGTATCGGGAACAAAAGCATACTTAAGGGTGAAAAACACAGACAGATATTTTACTTTCACAAAAGAGTGAATAAAAATTCATTCTTTTAGGATTTCTATCATAAGATAATTTAAAAGGTGCAACATTTTTTAAAAAAGAACTTGAAATGTGGATCTACATTCGTTAAGTTTCCTAACATTGTTAGATTATTTAACGAAGTTAATATGAGCCATATTGAAAGAAGACAAAGAGATAAGGAAGAGATCAGACAAAGGATAATTGATGCCGCAAGGGAGATTGCAGCAAAAGAGGGATGGCAGGCTGTAACTATACGCAGAATTGCCGATAGAATTGAGTATACGCCTCCAATTGTCTATGAATACTTTGAAAGTAAGGAAGATCTCTTTAAAGAATTAGTCTATTTCGGATTTGATATTCTTCACAAGCAATTTGTAGAGGCAAGTCAAACCGAATCTGACCCTAAAAAGTTGTTACTTAAACTTGCCATAATCCACTGGGATTTTTCTCTGCAAAACAAGGAACTATTTCAACTGATGTTTAACCTTGAACGCCCTACTCCCAACGAAGCGATGATCTATAATATGACACTAATTGAAAAGACGATGACACAGATCAGTAAAGGCGAAAAGGAAATAGTCAGGGATCTTGTTTTTAGTTTCTTTTGCTTAAAGCAGGGAGCTATTACCTTTATGATGCAGATGGATAAATTGCCGCATAAGCTTAGCGAAAAAGATGCCCGTAAGTTGTTCATAAGGGTTATGGAAAGATTTATTAACAGCATTTGATTTTTTTTGCATGATTTTAATTAAGTAAGATCCGTTAACAGTTACAAACTAATTATGAGAATTATGAAAAAGTTCAAAAGAATTGTACCTCTATTATTTATTGTGTATACGTCGGTATTTGGACAGAAGTATTCGCTGAAGGAATGTATAGAATATGCCAAGCAGAATAACAGCAATATTAAAATGGCTTACCTTGATGCACAGGTCAGTGATAAAGTAGTCGATGAACAAATCGGCAGGTCATTACCACAGGTTGATATAAGTGGATCTATGGATGACAAGCTGAATATAACAACTCAGCTGCTTCCTGGAGAGTTGATGGGAAAGCCAGGAGTCTTCATTCCAGTAAAGATGGGGACTAAATATAATGCAAGTGCAGGTATCACATTAACGCAAAAAGTCTTTGACCCATCTATTTGGGTTGCACTCAAGGCTGCCAAGTTAAGTCAGGAGTTGTCAAATCAAACGATTCAAAAGACAGATGAGCAGACGACATATAATGTTGGTTCTGCTTATTACAGAGCTATGGTTATTAAGAAACAATTAGAAAACCTAAAAGTAATTCTTTCTGTATCACAGAAGAATTTAGATGCCACAGAACAAAAGTTCCAAAATGGATTATCGAAGAAAATTGATGTTGATAAGATAAAGGTCACATTCAACAATACAAACTCTCAGGTTCAGCAAATCGAGTTGAGTTATAAACAGGCATTAAACAACCTGAAGTTTTATATGGGTATGCCAGTGGAAAGTTCTATTGATCTGCCTGATGAATTGTCCGACAATCTTATAACTACAACTGAAGAGCAAACCGGTCAAAATTACATTGAGAACAGGATTGACTATCAGATACAAAAATCAAGTCTGGCGCTTTATGAAGCTGACAGAGAAAATAACATAGCAGCCTACTATCCAAGCTTATCATTTACAGCAAATTATAGTTATCAGGCAATGAGGCAGCAATTTGATATTTTCAATTTTCAAAAGAGCTGGTACAATAGTGCCTCAATTGGACTACAAATATCTATTCCTGTCTTTTCAGGCTTCAAGAGGTATGCAAAAGTCGAAGAATCCGGCTTAAATGTACTTAAGGCACAAGAGAATCTTAAGTTAACCGAACAATCAATAAAAGTTGAGTTATCAAACTACTATATTCAGTTCAGGAATGCAGTTGATAATATTCAGAGAGAAAAAGAAAATCTTGAACTAGCTGAGAATGTTTACAAAAACACACAGATTGAATTTTCACAAGGAGTAAGTTCATCACTGGACCTAATACAAAGTGAGAGCACACTGCGTGAGACTCAAAACAATTATTATACAAAGCTTCTGACCTTATATATAGCAAAACTGGATCTTGAGAAATCCAGAGGTAACCTTATCAATTTTATAAATAACATAAAGTGATGTAATATGAAAAAAATAATATCTATCGTAATAGTACTGATCATAATTATTCTGGCTTCTATGAGATTAAAAGCAAATCGTGATAATATTATATCTCAAAAACAAAATATAGCAACTGAAGCAGTTACAGTAAGTATTGCCAATGTAGAAAAGAAATCTGATTCTTTTTCACTCAATCTTACAGGTACATTATATCCATATAAAGAAGTTGATATTGCTGCAGAGACCTCTGGGAAGATCACATCTTTGAAATACCAGCTTGGTCAGCACTTTTCAAAGGGAAGTGTGATTGCAACAATAGACGATAAGATCAAGAAACTCACCTATGAGTCTGCAAAAATAGAGGCAGAAAGACTGAAGAAAGATCTTACTCGTATTGAAAACCTATACAAGAAGGATATTTCCTCCGAACAGGCTTATGACAATGCAAAGATCTCTTATGAAACAGCTAAAAACAAGATGGACGAAGCAGAAAGGCAACTATCATACACAAAGATAATTGCACCTTATAATGGAGTGATCACAAAAAAGATAGTTGAAGAAGGAGCATATGTAAATGCAGGCAGTCCGATAGCATCATTTGTAGACATATCAAAATTAAAAGTAAAAGTAAATGTCTCTGAATCAAACATCTATTACATGCATCTTGGAGACAGAGTAAAGATCACAACAGCAATATATCCAGGAGTGACATTTGAAGGAAAAATAAGCTTTGTGAGTCCTCAAGGAGATAATGCCCATAATTTTCCTGTAGAGATTGAAATTCCAAACAATGCAAAAAATCCGCTTAAAGGCGGCACATTTGTCAACATTGAAGTCTCAATCAAATCATCTGCTTCAGGATTATTTATTCCAAGAGAAGCGCTTCAGGGAAGTATAAAAGATGCAAAAGTATATGTTGCATCAAATGGAAGAGCAGTCCTCAAGAATATTGAAATAGGACGACAGAACAATGATTTTCTTGAAGTACGTTCGGGATTAAATGAAAGCGATAAAGTAGTTGTAAGTGGGCAGGTAAACCTGACAGACAACAAGTTAATAAAAATCATCAATAATATTTAAGAGAGCCATGAGTATAACCGAATTAGCAATAAAAAGATCTACATTAGTAGTCATTGTGTTTACTGCTCTTTCTTTACTTGGAATTTTGTGTTATTCAAAACTTAACTATGAGTTAATTCCAAAGATAGATGTACCTATAGTAGCCGTTCTGACACAATATCCTGGAGCATCAGCCAGTGAGGTTGAGAACTCCGTAACAAAGAAGCTAGAAGATGCACTCTCAGCCTTAGAAAATGTAAAGACAATGAGCGCTTCTTCACAGGAAGGGTATTCGACCATAATTATGGAACTGGTTCCAAATGCCAGTACAGATCTTGCCCTGCAGGATGCGCAAAGAAAAGTAAATGCAGTATTATATCAACTTCCGACAGATGCAAAGACTCCTTCGCTTCTTAAATTCTCCACAGATGAGATCCCTGTTTTGAAGCTGGGTGTATATGGAAAGATTGCGCCAACTAAACTTTATCAGATCACAAAAGATCAGATAAAGGCACAGCTTGCAAAGGTCACAGGTGTTGGCCAGGTAACTTTACTTGGCGGTGATGAGCGTGAAATAAGAATAAACGTAAACAGAGACAAACTTGCCGCATACAAGATGTCAATCAGCCAGGTCTATGGATCTGTAAGTAATTCCAATATGCAATTTGCTACGGGGAAGATAGAAGGTAACAGCAGCCAGTATACAGTTCGTTTATCTGGAAAGATAACATCACTTGAACAACTAAAGAATCTTATTGTCTCTCACACCTCCAGCGGAAGCAATATTGTTCTTTCAGATGTAGCTGAAATAGTTGATGGTGTTGCCGAGTATACAAATCTTAGCAGAATTAATGGTGAAAATTCAATTGGTATTCAGATACAAAAGCAGTCAGATGCAAATTCAGTTGAAGTATGTAAATTAGTTAAACAAGAACTTAAGAACATAGAAAAACAATATTCTTCTAGCGGTATCAGGTTTGACATTGCATCAGATAATTCCATTTATACGCTTGCTTCAGCTGATGCTGTAATGGAAGATCTAGGCCTCGCAATAATACTTGTTGCAATAGTAATGTTTTTGTTTTTGCATTCATTCAGAAATTCTCTAATTGTACTAGTGTCGATCCCAACATCACTGATCTCAGTATTTACAGGAATGTATATCTTTAATTTTTCGCTGAATATCATGTCTTTAATGGCACTTTCCCTTGTAATCGGTATTTTGGTTGATGACTCGATAGTGGTACTTGAAAACATCTACAGGCATCTTTCAATGGGAAAAGACAAAAAGACTGCTGCCTTAGATGGAAGAAATGAGATAGGTTTTACTGCTGTTGCAATCACAATGGTAGACGTTGTGGTATTTGTTCCTATGGCGCTTATTTCAGGTATGATAGGTAACATGTTAAGAGAGTTCTCACTTGTCGTAGTTTTCTCTACGCTTATGAGTCTTTTCGTATCCTTTACAGTTACACCGCTACTTGCCTCAAGGTTCAGTAAAATTGAAAAACTGACCAGAGGTACACTTATGGGTAAGATTGCACTAGGGTTTGAAGACCTTTATAAGGGGCTCGTAGCTCTATATGAAAAGACATTACGCTGGGGTTTAGCTCATAGAAAGACTGTGTTTATAACTGTATTATTTTTGTTTGTTTCATCATTTTCACTTGTTGGATTTGGTTTCATAGGTTCTGAATTCATGCCAAATACTGATCGTGGTGAATTTACAATTCAGCTCGAAGGAGAGCCTCAGAACAGTCTTCACCAGACAAATATGCTTACAGAGAAAGTTGAAAAACTTTTGTATTCGAAGCCAGAAGTAATCAAGGTGTTTTCAAATATAGGTTACTCCAGCTCAGGTATGAGTGGAAGCGCCGAACAACATAAAGCAGAACTCACTGTAACAATAGTTGACAAGAAGCAAAGAAACATGACAATTCAGCAGTACGCAGAGAAGACAAAGCTGGAAATCTTAACAAAGATACCTGGTTTAAAAGTAACAGCTGCTGCTGCAAGTATGTTTGGTACAGCTGAAGCACCAATCCAGATACTTTTAAGAAGCTCGGATATGAATGAGATCTATAAAGTAGCCGATAAAGTGCAGAGTCTTATTAAAAATGTCCCTGGTCTTAATGATATCAGACTTTCAGTTGAAAACAGTAAACCCGAGATACACGTCTCACTTGACCGTGATAAAATGTCAATGCTTGGACTTTCAGTAGCAGATGTTGGTAATACACTTCAGCTTGCCTTTGCAGGAAACACAAATCTTCAGTATTCTGAAGAAGGAACTGACTATGACATCAACATTATGCTTGATAAGTTCGACAGGACAAAGATTGACGATATGGGGTCTATTACATTTGTAAATTCAAAGGGAGAGGTAATTGAGCTTCGCCAGTTTGCAAATATCTATCAGTCACTTGGTCCAAATAAACTAGAGCGTTATGGCAGAATGTCTTCACTTACAGTAAAAGCCCAGGTATTTGGAAGGCCAGTTGGAACAGTTGGTGATGATATAAAGAAACTTATTGCTCAGAACATACATTCAGATAAAGTAACAATAGAATATATTGGGCAGATGCAACGACAGGCTGAAGCATTCAGCAGCTTGTTCTTTGCTTTGTTTGCTGCAATTCTTCTTGTATACTTTGTAATGGTTGCATTGTATAATTCTTACCTGTATCCGTTTGTTGTACTGTTCTCACTCCCGGTTGCAATCATTGGTGCATTACTTGCGCTAGCACTTGCAGGGCAGAATATTTCAATCTATGTACTTATAGGTTTGATCATGCTCATGGGACTTGTTGCAAAGAACGCAATTTTAATTGTTGACTTTACAAACAAGTTAAAAGAAGAAGGAGCAACTGTTCTTGAAGCACTTGTAGAAGCAGGTAAAGAAAGATTAAGGCCAATACTAATGACTACAATAGCAATGGTATTTGGCATGATTCCTCTTGCAATTGCCTCTGGTGCTTCCTCGGAAAGCAAAAATGGTCTTGCATGGGTTATTATAGGTGGTCTGACAAGTTCATTAATGCTGACTTTAATACTTGTACCTTCAGTTTACATGTTAGCTGAAAATTTGAAGGTAAGAGTTATGAAGAAATTCAAGAAGAAAGCTGTTGTTGCAGAACCTGTTGCAGAAGCTTAATTAAGAAATATTTGGCTTAACAGCCAGACATTAAAAAAGGAGTCAATTTTACAGGAAACTTATTCCTATATTATTTGACTCCTTTTTTTATAAACTTATTTATTATTCAAAGGGCTTTAAGCTTTCTGATCAATCAGAGTACCTTCATTACTGTCGGTCAGATTTTTTAAGTTTTGGATAAAGCTATCAATCTCGCTCTGATCTACATCAGATGTATCTTTATTGCTTAAAAGATCCAACAAGCTTTTTAGTCCATCCTGTGATACAGAGGAAGAGCTTTGTTGTGAATCAGGAGCATCTTTTGGTTTTTCAGGTCTCTTAAAACCAGCCTCGTTCAATGTCTCACCAAGTTCTTTACTTGGCTTAATTCCTGCAGACTTAATTTCATCCATCATTGTCTTTTGCTGTTCTTGAGTAATTGATGATGCATCATACTTGGATAATATATCCTGAAGTTTCTTTTTTTCATCATCAGTCATTTTAGCACTCTGCTCCATTTGGGGTCTATATTGCGAAGACCCAATGCTGCTGATACTCGACATTCCTTTTCTCCTTTTATTTTTTTTGTTATACCAATTAAAACCGGGAAATATTTCCGCTTTCAAGTAGTATAATCGTCCTTTGATTTCAATTTATAACGGTCAGAAAATGCCGTTTTAATAGTTCAAATATGACTATCTGTATGTAGACCTGAAATCAATTGGAGTAACTTTTGTAAACTTTTTAAAAAATCTGTTAAAATTAGTCGAATCATTAAAGCCGAGCAAATGCCCGATTTGTTTTACAGGCCAGTCAGTATATATTAGTAATCTTTTTATTTCCATAAGCACTCTTTCTTCGATAATATGCTTAGCAGATTTTTTACACAATCTATTCGTAATCTGATTCAGTTTCTTTGTTGTAATATTTAAGCTTTCGGCATAATCACGTACCATTTTCTTTGTATAATAATTCTCTTCAAGTTTCTTCTTGAATTCCGTAAGATAGCTTGACTCATAATCCTCTAACCTGCAGTTATAACTTTCAATTCTTTTTTCACGTTCTGACATTATGATTATTGTTTTTAACAGATTCAGCAGGCATTCTTCCCTTGCAAATTCATTTACCATATTAAATTCAATTTCCATTTGCCTTATTATTCCTGTCATTAATCTGTATTCTTCTTCCGGCAGGTTAATTAAAGAAGGATAGCTCATAGGGTCGAATATTTTAAGACTATGCAACCACTGCACATCCTCGGGATACTTATTTATATATTCTTCGGAGAAAAAGACTGCATAACCCTTTGAATTCTCATCAATCTGAAGTCTTAGCACCTGTCCATTTGAAACTGCAATAAGGGACTTTGATTCAAGATTAAAATTGCTTGAATCTATACAAACAGTTCCCTTTCCCTGGCATACAAGCAATAGTTGGTAATATGTTATCCTGTGAGGGTTTGAAATTATAGAGTAGTATCTACCATATAATTCCTCTAAACTAAGTATCACTAAAGAGAAATTATTTTCAATAAAATGTGAGATCTGAATTTCAGGAATGAATTTGGAATTTTCATTACTCATCTTTGTTACTCAGTTAATTATAATATCGCTAAATACCTTAGACATTTAATGAACTAATTATATTCCCTTTCTTTTAAAGAAATAGTTAAAGATTAACTTTTTAATCCTGCAAATTTTCTTATATGAGAGGGGCTATCTTTGGGAGTAACAGCGCAAATGCTGCTTTGGTCTTTATTTGTACTTTGGATACTCCTAAAAGAATTGAAGGATAAGTCTACTATAAATAATAAGGATTATTCTTTATATATTAGATAAAACAAAGGATTCAAATGAAACAAATTATTCCACTTGAGATTAATTTTACATATCAGGACTCACGCAGGCGTATATATCCTGTTCTGTTAACAAACAAAGACGAGGTGATATTAGTCGATTGCGGTTATCCTGGTTTTCTTCCTTTGATAAAAGAAGAGGCAGAAAAGAATGATATTGACTTAAATAATCTTTCAACTATTGTTATTACTCATCATGATTATGACCACATGGGAGCTCTGGCTGAAATTAAGGAAGAATATCCCAAAGTTACTATAGCTTCCTCCCTGCTGGATGAGAAATATATAAGCGGGAAAGAAAAATCCTTAAGACTTCAGCAGGCAGAAGCATTATATGATACTTTACCTTTTGAAAAGAGAGCACATGCTGAATGGTTTCAAAATACGCTCAAGTCCCTTAGGACTGCAAAAGTAGACCTTAAATTAAACGACCATGATATAATGCCATGGGCCGGCGGAACAGAGATAATTGCTACTCCAGGTCATATGCCTGGTCACATATCTTTATATATTAAGAATTATAAGACCTTAATTGCCGGAGATGCTCTTGTAATAGAAGAAGGCAAACTTGCCATTGCTAATCCAAATTACACACTTGATATTTCTGAAGCCAAAAGATCAGTCAAAAAGCTTCTTGATTACGAGATTCAGAGAATTATATGCTATCATGGGGGTGAATTTAACAAAAACATAAGAGATTCTCTCCTGGAAGTAATAAAAGAGGCTTAATTTGCGGATTTAAATAAAAATTATCATTGGAAAGGCTTTCCAAATACAACGAAATTTTTATATTTGTAATAAGTGTTTTTGAAATATGTTGCAGATTTTGTCTACAGCAGAGAATTTGTTTCTTATACTGTAAAAATTATTGAAGGTAAGCCATGAAAAATATGAATTCCACTAAGAAACTAATCTTTGTTCTTTTGATTTTGTCGTTTGCAAAAGTCTATTCTATGCCGGATAATAACAACAGCAAGTTTCTAAATAATAATGCTGCGGCATTTTTTCTTGGCGATCCCAAGGACTACAAACTAATGCAGAACAGCCCTAATCCTTTTAATCCGACAACTGCTATTAAATTTCAGCTGCCACAAAATACATATGTCACCTTAAAGGTTTATAACCTTATTGGGCGCGAGGTAGCAACATTAGTAAATGAAGAAAGAGCTGCAGGCACACACGTTGTATATTGGAATGGCAAGGATAGTAATGGAATGAGCTTAGCAAGCGGAGTATATCTTTATAAATTAATAGCCGGCAGTTATGTAGAAATTCGCAAAATGAATTTGCTGAAATAATTTGAAAAATAAATAGTATTTTGAAATACAAACAGTATTTAAAAAGTAAAAAGGGACTATATAATAGCCCCTTTTACTTTTTTAAATCCTTGTCTATAAATTGCTCTTCCAGTGGGTTCCTTTAAGAACTTTAGTATTCATTTCTTTTATATTCAATTCTTTAATCAACTCTTTAAGACTTAATTCTTTTTTATTTGTAAAATAATTACTTAATTAAAGGAATTCCCATAGAAGCGCTAGGTTCTGTAATATTAAGAAGATTAGCTATAGTTGCTGCAATGTCTACAGTGTAAACCGGAGTATTTACGGTCTGCTTTGGAATATGCCAGCCATAGAACAATACAGGCACATGAGTATCATATGCATATGGTGCTCCATGAGTGGTTCCCATATTCAGAAAACTTCCAAGGTATCCAGGTTGCAGAGTAAAAGCAATATCACCCGAGCGGACTTTATTAAAGCCATTTAAGATGAGGTTATCACTTTCGCGCTGTGCAACTTTTTTCTCCAGTTCATCCTTTGTAAAGATAGAAGATATCTGAGGGAAGGTATTCCTTAGATAGTCACTAAAGGACTGCAAAACGGCGTGGTAATCCAAATTGCTTTTTCTAATCTCCTCATGGTTTAGGTATATCTGACTGTTTATGTAATACTCAACGATATTGGTATTGTTGAAATTTCTAGCTGAAAAAGCCTTAAGTGAGTCCTTAAATTTACTATTAAGTTCGCCAGTAGGCAAATTTCTGTCTTTAAGATAATGGGGAGTTTCAAGGCCCGCATGATCTGCAGTTAAGAACAAGACATAATTACCTTTTCCGACCTGTTTATCTAGCGTATTAAGCAGATCAGCTATTTGTTCATCTAGTCTAATATAAGTATCTTCCAGTTCATAAGAATATGTGCCAAATGAATGGCCGACATAGTCAGTCGATGAGAAGCTAATTGCAAGGAAATCGGTAAAGTTTCCCTTTCCAAGATTCTCGTTTATAAGGGCAGCTTTTGCTAGTTCCTTAACAATTTCATTTCCGCCAGGAGTTGATTCAAGAGCTCCATATTTTTTATCAGCAGGAATCTTTGAAAAGGAATGAGGAAAAGTAGTTTTTCCTTCAGAGAATACATCATTCTCATAATCTGACTTATCTGGAGCATTTATAGAATAATCTTTTTCAGGTTTTGCTAAACTCCACTCTCCAGAGAGATATTTATCGGCAAATTTGCTTTTATTAAAATTACTTACCCATTCAGGAAGTGATTTTAAATAATACGAAGAAGAAATAAAGTCACCTGTTTCATAATCATACCAGTATGCAGCATCTGCCCAATGTCCTCCCGGGAGGATAGCAGCACGGTCTTTTAAGGAAATACTAATGACCTTTGACTTGCCGTTTGTAGCAAGTTTTAACTGATCAGTAATTGTAGTAGAGAGCTCTCTTCTAGGTGACATTTGTCCTTCATCATCTTTACTACCAATACTGACAACAGAAGAATCACTAACGCAATAGACTTTTTTCTTTGTAAATTTGTCATATATATCATTAGCAATTATTCCATGGTAGTATGGAGTTGTTCCAGTGTAGACAGATGTATGTCCCGGAGCGGTATAGGTTGGTACATAATTATAATGGGCAAAAGTAAAATTAGAGCCCTCGTTTTTCAGACGATTAAATCCTCCCTTTCCATAATAAGCCTCATAACGATACAAATATTCAAATCTCATCTGATCAACAATAATTCCAACGACAAGTTTGGGTTTTTGCATAGGTTGTGAAAATATTTCTATAGAAAGAAAAAGCAATGCGAGTACCTGCAGACTGAGAATTTTAGTTTTCAACATTTTATGACACTAAAGTTATTAATATTAAGTTTAACTTATTAAAATAAGTTTTTTTTGTAACTTCTGCTCTTTAGAATAAATAATTATTGAATTATTTTGGATCTATGTTAATATTTTGTGCAAAAATATTATTTTCTGAAACTTTGGGATAATTCCATATGTAAATACAGGTGAGAATTCTCCCAAATATTACTCTCTAAATGGATTTAATGGATAGAAGATTATTTATAAAAAAGTTTTTATATGCAGGTATTGGTGCAACCTTGATAGCATCTTATCCCCTAGTCTTTGAAAGATATTTAATAAGGGAAAATCATTACAAGATTGTTCTAAAAGATTTACCAAGAGAATTTACAGGTTTCAGAATACTTCAGCTTACAGATCTGCACTATGGTTTCTTAGCTCCGCGAATACTAATGGAATATGTGATAAACAGGTCAAATTCAATTGAAAAGGACGTTATAGTCTGCACGGGCGACTATGTGCATAAAAAAAGAAGTACTAAAGAAATAGATACAGTCTGGCCATTGCTAAAAAGGTTAAATGCACCAATGGGTGTCTACTCTGTTTTAGGCAATCATGATCATTGGGTTGATTCAGAGCACTCACTATACTGGTTAGAAAAGAGTGGGCAAAGCCTAAGAAATAAGGTTACTAGTATCGAGCGAAATGGGAAAAGGATCTGGCTAGGGGGCTGTGGAGATATATGGGAAGATGACTTAATTATAGACGAGACCTTTTCGGGAGTAAACCCAAGTGACTTCAAGATCTTGCTTGCCCACAATCCAGATACTGCTGACAGAGAATATAAAACAAAGATCAATCTATTCATCTCAGGACACACCCATGGTGGACAGGTAAATTTACCACTGATGGGGCCTATCTTGCTACCCGTACAAAATAAAAGATTTACAAGCGGACTTATTCATACCAAAAGGACATCAGTTTTTATAAGCAAAGGCATTGGCTGGGCAGTGGTTCCCATCAGATTTAATTGTTCACCAGAGATTGCCGTTTTACACTTATATCCTCAAAAAAAACAGCTAATAGAGGGATAAGAGTTAGTAAAAATGTAAAATTACTTAAAGGAGTAATTTTTAACATTTTTAAATCAATTAAGTAAAATGCAAGAGAAAAAACAGATAAAAAAATTTTTGGACTAGAGGTATTTTATTACTAGTTTATTTCAACTAAATATAAAGTTATTTAGTTCTGTTTTTAATAGGTCGAACAATTAGAGGAGTTGAAACACTTTGAAAAAACTGATCCTGTTCTCGTTCATTTCTTTTAGTTTACTATCGAACATCTTTGCAAGCTCAGGAAATCCAAATTCCACTCAGGATGGATTCTTTTCCAACCCGGTCAAAACCAGTTATGGAATAATCGCTAGCAATGAGTTACAGTCTGCACTTTACCTGATACACGACAACAAGGTAGAAGAGCTAGTTAATGCTCCCGGATGCGGCAGATACTTTACTCTTAATAAGGAAGGCAATAAGATAGGCTTTAAGCTAATTGATGCCGGAAGCGCTCTACAGGCGCCCGCTATCTACGATCTTGTTACAAAAGAAGTTATTAAACTATCTGAACCAGCAGTTGAAGCCGGACAAGTCAGCTTCGCTCAGGATGGCACAATAGCTTTCTCAATTGGCAAAGAAATTTTTGTTAAAACGAAAGATGGAGTCCGCAATTATAATATTGGTGTTTATTCAAACCGTACACCAATTTCACCCGACGCAAAGAAAATTGTATTTAAAGACGAAAGTGACCAGCTTTGGCTACTCAATCTTGAGTATAATACTAAAATCCAGATCTCCGATCCTAAATCAGGTTATGGCAATGCTGTTTGGTCGCCAAACGGAAAATTTATCGCCTATACTACTACAGGAACACAGATATTTGTTTATGATGTAGATCAGAATAGCAATTACTCAATTGCAGAAGGAGAAAATCCTTCATGGTCAGAGGACAGTCAATCACTTGTATTCCACAAAAGAGATATTGACTTTAATAATGTAAAGCTTATCAACTCAGACATATATATGTCAAATTACAATGGCAGCAGTGTTGTTAATTTAACAAATACTCCCAATATAAATGAGATGGATGCAAAGTTTTCGGATAATTCAAAGAATATCCTTTTCCACACACAGTTAGCAAGAGAGATAAAAACCCTTGATGTAGAAAGCTCACTTAAAAAGGCGACTGTAGCACAGCCAGTTCTTCTCTTTAAGAGTGAGGGACCATTAAGTGTTAAGACCTATCAGATACAAAAAAGTAGTAAAGATCTGATGAAAAGCACAGGAAGCTACAACTGGGTACATGTTCATCAGGTTTGGGATACAGAAGATTCAGGAAACTGGGGCAACTCAGGTGAAGGCTACAGAGCATGTGGTGCTACAACTGCAGTTGAACTACTTGCTTCTTATGGCATTATTGCCCCATGGCCATTTTCAACCTATGGACATACCTCTAACTATGGACAGTATGTATCAAAAGCTTACACAATTGACGGTTACACTTTTCAAAACTTTACTACCTGGCCAACAGGTGCACATGGCTTCATGTGGAACGATGGAGGATCTCCTTATTCGAACATGATTAATTTCTTCCATATTAACCGCATATTCAATACAAACCGTAAAGATGAGCCATCTTGGGGCGATATGGCAGCTGAATTTAATGCAGGTTTCCCTTATATCATCTGCAGTACAGGTCTAACTGCCGGACATATTGTACTGGTTTTAGGTCAATATGGTTCAGGACATACAGTCGTAGTAAATGACCCTTATGGTGATAAGAATGTTGGGAGCTACGGCGCAATTAATAATGGAGAAAAAGCAATCTATGACTGGTCTGATGGAAACACAGGACGTGTTCAAATTACTCCTGCAGCATGGGGTGTTGCAGCAAGATATGAACCAGATGCAATCCCTTCTGTTTTATCACATACTACAACAGGCGTCGACAGTCTTAATTTGAATGCTACGATCTCAGTAAATTTCTCACAAAAGATGGATCAGACTGCTACACAAAATGCAATCTCAATTACACCATCAATAAAGGGTACATATACCTGGTCAAACTATGGACAGACACTTACATTTAAGCCAGATTCACTTCTTACACGAGGAACGACTTATACATTCAAGATTGATACAAGTGCAAAATCATTCTGGAGTAAAGCTTTACCGCAAGCTTATAGTTTCAGTGTTATTGCAAAAGACAGGACAAGGCTTAATATTATAAGGCTATATCCTGCTAAAAACCAGCAGAGTGTTAGTACAACAGTCCAGATAAATGTCCTTTTTGACTCAAAGGTAATCAACTTTGCAAAATATGTGCAGTTTACCGATTCATTAGGCAAGAGTATTGCACCCGCAAATGTAAAACTTGCAACTATGGGACTTAACAATACATTATTTTCTTTCGAGCCTAAATACCCACTGAGTTATAACTCGCTCTACAAGATAACTCTTCTAGGTACTTTTGTCGATGTAAACGGTTATATGCTTACAGATACAGTAAAAGTTAATTTCAGAACAGAATCACAGCCACCAGTTGACGGTAGTGTAATAGATGACTTTGAAACAGAAGGACATTGGAAAAATCCAAGCTACAGCGGTACAACAACAGGGCTTGATACGCTTGTCTCCAAATTCTCAATTTTATCTGAGAAAAAAGTTGGCGGTGCAAACTGTGGTAAAATATTTTATAGTTTCACAAAGACAGAAGGCGGGCTCTGCAGAGTCTATAACGATTTAAAGCCATCGATAGGTACTGATGAAAAGAGTACATTTGGCATATGGGTCTTTGGTGACTTAAGTTTTAACACATTAGAATACTGGTTCTATGACAATGCAAATCAGAATCAGACAGTCTTTGTAGATACACTGAATTGGACAGGATGGAGATTTAAGCAGATCCCCGTCTCAAAGATTGGAGGAAGCGGTCCTAAAAAATTCCATAGCCTTCTAATAAGACAAAACGCTGGCGGAAACCAGATCGGAGCTGTTTATTTTGACAACATGCAAATAAGGACAGTTACTTCAGTTGAAAATAATCTTTCAAATCAGCGTCCTACTCAATACCTATTATCACAGAACTATCCTAATCCATTTAACCCTTCAACAAGGATCAGCTATTCGATACCAGAGACAGGGCATGTTAAACTTATAATTAGTGATATTTTGGGAAAAGAAGTAAAAAGCCTGGTAAATGAAGTTAAGCCGGCTGGTAATTATACTGTTCAATTTGACGCCTCAGCACTGCCAAGCGGTGTATACATATATACAATCAAGGCAGGTCAGTTCAGGGACTCAAAGAAACTCTTACTTCTAAAGTAAAAACTTCAAAAGAGGCAGAATTTTTTTCTGCCTCTTTTTTTGTCTCTTCTTTTTTCCTCACCCAACAACTTACAAAATCCATTTCATTTTAATGCGGATAATTATATGTATATCCAAATGATCTAATGTATCGTGGGTCAAATGGAAACTCATTTGTACTAGTAGAAAATGATCCGAATATACCTAATCCCCCGGTAATGTTAGAATAAGTATTTTCATCAAGCCTTAAGGAATATTGATCAAGAAATCCATTTGTTGTTGAGTAGTAAGCAGAAAGCTCTTCATCATATCCCCTAAGTGATAACTTGCAGAAAACCACTTCAATGTCCGTTTTATCTTTAATTCCACGCCCGATGCTAGCTAAAGCTGAGTCAAGTGCAGGGAACTGGAAATCATAATGATCACTGCTAAAGGCAGAAGGATAGACATATTCGATCTTATCCCCTCTTTTTGCAATTGCAGCCGGCACCTCTATCTGTGAATATTTATTTTGGCTTATTATATAATAAGGTATTATCATCTTTGCAAAAAGGAGATGGACATTTGTCTTAGGATTCCAGCTAAAAGTAACGGTTTTTAAGCCGGTTCTATTTCTGATTCCAGCCTCAAGACCTTCTGTTTCCAAAGTTGGAATAATTATATATGGAAGAATAGTTTTTGATACCAAAGACGTTTCATCAGAAGTAACTACAGAGAGGTTTACCTGTTGTCCTACAATATCCCGATTTATTTTGCAATAATAGTAGTTCAGAAGGTTGCCTTTAGAATCTTTATCCTGAAGTGTATAGCTGGTTCCATTATTTAACATGAGGCTAACAGATGCCCCTCTTATTAGCACATTGCCGCTATCAATCATTGCCATATTGTTTACTAAATTAAAAGATCTGGAAATAAAGACACGGCATTCGCAGTTTTGTTCAGTTGAAGGTTTTGGGAAAATACTATATGCATAATCATAATTGATTACGCCATTTACTACATACTGATCTTTAAAGTTTGAAACGGGGTTGAATTCCTCCTGACAAGAAGATAAAAATAATGGGAATATAATTGCAGCTATTATACAGGCAATTTTAATATAGACATTTTTCATATAAGCTGTTTTCATATCAGCATTTTTCATATAAATATTTTTCACAGTCATTATTATATTTATGTTGTAAGGGGTTCTATTAAATATGTTTTTCATAGCTCTGCCCTCAGAGAAATAGATGGCAGGAAAGGAAGCATATTGATCTGCTTACCCGTCTGGATATCAAAGTAGAAAATATTTTTTCTATTATAGACATTTAGCACGCTTGCATCTATAGTAAATTCAGCAAAGCTGGTGTGAAATTTCTTTGAAAGCCCAATATCGAGTCTATGATAAAATGGCAGGCGCTTGACCTCCTTCATATTCCAGTTTTGAGTTGGTTTAACTGTTAAAACTGAGACATCCCATGGGTCTGTTATAAGTAGTCTATAATAGGAGCCATCAACAGGGTTATATGGCATACCGGAATTGAAGGCCCATGTTAAAGACAAAGAAAAACCTTCACCCAGGTCAAATCCCGAAAAGATATTCAAAGAATGACGATAGTCATATCTTGGGAAGTATTTTTCTGTTCCATTAATTAAATAGCTCCAGCTTAATGAATAAGCGGTCTTAAAGAAAAGAAAATTATTCTGATACTTTGAACTACACTCAAGGCCATAAGATTCCCCGTCAATATTTATATAATCAGCATCATGGGCATCGTATTTTTGACGGTTTGGAACAGAAAGAAGCTTTTGTGATTTATAGTAGCTTTCAATCTCAAGAGTTAATTTTTCAGTCATATAAGCTTGTATACCAAGCATATATTGTGTTGCTTCGGCAGGAGAGAGATTATCAGGCAATATTGTCCATGGCTCGAAAACTGCTATGAGCTCCTTGTCGTTAGAAAGTGTTGTCAATGTCTGCGATGACCTGCAAACAGCAGCCTTTAATGATAGAAGAGGATGTATTCTCCAGGTAAAATTAAATCGTGGTTCAAGCAGCATAGGGATCTTTTCAGTAAGAGAGAGGAAATTAACGCGCATTCCAAGGTCAATTCCAAAATTCTCATAACGGTAAAATTTATACTTAACAAAACCGCTAAGGGCATCTGATTTCTTTTCATAGTTGATATTTTGGTAATAAAGATTTTGTTCCTGCAAGACCGAATTTAGAGATTTATATTCTGCTCCAAAGTCGAGTTCATCTTTACTGTCATATATATAAGTAAAATTAAAGTTAGCCGTAATATCCCTTATTTTATTTAGCCTGGCTTTTGAATCGCTTAGGTTTGGAAGCACCTCTGCTTTATAGCCGCTATAGCTAAGCGAAATAAACGAATAAAGAGGACTTGCCCATATCTGGTACCAGTTTATTCCTAAAATATTATTTTTGATATCGTAGTCTTCTACAAGCTGGTCGTTATTATTAATTCTGTCACCTGAGAAAAATCCATGCACAATAAACTTCCCATTTTTTAGCCAATCGGGCTGCTGATCATTGATCTTAAAGGAGAAGTCATAGAAATCAAATGGGGCATCCCTGCCGTCAAGAAATTTAGAGAGCATTTTTGAATAATAACTTTTTCTTCCTGTAAGCAGAAATGAGCCGCCAGGAATGGGGCCTTCAAGAGATGCTTTTCCAGAGAGCATACCAGCTGTTGCATTTGCCTGAAAGTTAGATTTATTTCCATCTCTTGTTATAATATTTAACACTGAAGAAAGTCTTCCTCCATACTCCGGACCAAATCCTCCTTTGTTGAACTCTGCAAGTGAGATCATTTCAGGATCAATGACGCTATAAATTCCAAGGGCATGAAAAGGATTGTAGACAGTAACACCATTAAGCAAAACCAGGTTTTGGTTACTACTTCCCCCTCTTACATAATACCTTGCAGTTACATCTCCCGTAGAACTTACTCCTGCAGAAGATTGTATTGTTTTGAAGAGGTCACTTTCAAAGCCTGTTGGAATCATTTCAATTTCATTTTTTGATATCTTCTGCAAACCCAGATCGATCTCATTTTCCCTAACAGAGCGTTCACCAACAACAGATATCTCCTGTAGTCTTATATTTGATGGCACAAGCTTAATATCAACCTGAGTAATCTCATCGGCTTTAATCATTACCTTTATCGACTGAGATTGATATCCAAGGAATGAGACAACAACAGTATGTTCCCCCTCTGGGATCGAAGGGATATAGTAGTATCCTTTATTGTCACTCGGAGCGCCAAGTGTGGTACCTTTTATTGCAAGATTGGCATAAGAGATAGGTTCACCATTTGTTGAATCAGTAACAAAACCACGGAGCTTCCCTTTGCCGGAAGCATAAACAGATGAACTATTGGAAAATGAAATGATAAAAATGGCGAGCAAAACTATAGATATTCTTTCTTTTAGCATTTTTTGTCCACTGGAGAAAGTTAAGAATATATTGTGTGCTAAGATTCTGAGATATAAAAGTAACTAGGCTCAGAAGTCGGGGTTAAGATATAATATTGGACATTGAATTTCAAGGACCAAGCCGGGAAGACTTTTGGCAGGGAAGATTTTTATCAGAATCAATTTTTTTTGTATCTTTGTTTTTTGATACTTTTCATCAGAAAGATTTGCATGAATAATAAAGAGTACAAAAGTATTATATACATTTTAGGTTTTTTGACAGCAATAGGCCCTTTTTCAATAGACGCATATCTTCCAGGATTTCCATCAATAGCAAAAGATCTTCAGACAGACATTGAATTTGGATGGCGTTATATTTTTGTTCTGCTGCTTATTGTTTCATCTTTGATTACCTTTGTTATTTCAAAATATCTTCCTGAGACAAAGGAGGCTGACAGTTCGGTCTCATTTCATCCGTTAAAGATTGTAAAAGCATATTTCTCATTATTTCGGAACAGAACATTTTTGGTTTATGCTCTTGCAAGCGGAGCTGCATCGGCACTTGTAAGCCTGTTTCATAATGGGACGGCACTACCGATGAGTATAATTATGATGGCTTTTTCTGCATTTGGTTTAGGAGCCATTTTATATGACAGGAGAAAATTAAATTGGAACAAGAACTAAAAAACAAAGTTAAATCTTCCACAGCTCTTATAGTACTAGCCTATATTGCATTCATTTCACTTGGGTTGCCCGATGGTCTTTTGGGTGTAGCATGGCCTACAATGAGATTAAGTTTTTCCAGGTCACTAGATTCTCTTGGACTAATGCTTTTTGCAACAACAACCGGATATTTGATCTCCAGCTTTTACAGTGGGCATATAATGTCGCGCTTAGGTATCGGATGGCTTTTATCGCTTAGCTGCGGAGCAACAGGTGCAGGTCTACTTGGATACACATTAATAGGCTCATGGTGGCTTATAATACCACTTGCTGTTATAGCAGGTTTAGGAGCAGGAGCTATAGATGCAGGTATTAACACATATGTGGCTTCTAATTTCGGAGAGAGACTTATGCAGTGGTTACATGCAAGTTATGGAATTGGAATTACTTTAGGACCAATAATCATGACTATGGGACTAAACCTGTTTAGCTCATGGAGGTGGGGTTACATATTTGTTGGGACGGCACAGCTAGCTCTTGCATTATGTTTTGGACTTACTCACTCGGTTTGGCAAAGCAGGAAATTAGATGAATCTTCTGAGATAAAAGAAAACCTGACAGATTACAAAACACCTTTACTTGATACATTAAGAGAATTAAATGTCTGGGTAAGCATTCTAATGTTTTTTGTTTATGCCGGTATCGAAGCTTCTCTTGGCACATGGTGTTATACTCTGCTTACTGAGTCGCGCGGCATTTCATCCGAAATGGCTGGTCTATTAGTTGGAAGCTACTGGGCAACTTTTACTATAGGAAGAATTTTAGCGGGTTTATTTACAAAGCGTATATCTATAGATTCACTTATAAAAATCAGCCTACTCGGAGCTTTTGCAGGAGCAGTTCTGCTTATTTGGAATCCTACTAAAATGAGCAGTCTTTTGAGTGTTGCGCTTATTGGATTTGCCATTGCACCTATCTTCCCAGGGATGGTCTCATTAACTAGCAGACGAGTAAGTCCAAAACACACAGCAAACACAATTGGCATGCAGATCAGTACCTCTGGACTTGGTATTGCATTAATACCAGGGCTAACCGGAGTGCTGGCTCAGCGCACTTCACTTGAAGTAATTCCATATCTAACAACAATGTGGGTAGTTCTGCTCTTTATTTTATATTCATTCTCAATGAATGCAAAGCATAAAATCAAAGCACTGGGAAGTTAAGATCCCAGTGCTTTTTCATTTTTTAAAGTAATAAGAATTTTATCCTTTTGTTTTAGAACCTCTCGAAATCGCTATCATACTTATTAGTGTCCATATCGAGTATGATCCCATTTTTCGAAGCAGGACGCAAATCATTCTTTACGTTATTCTGATGAAGGATCTTCCCTTCCGGAGCTTTCTTTAATTTCTTCATAGGTGCAGCACTCTTTGTTATCTCAGAGTTTTCAACCTTAAAGAAGTCAATAGTCGTAATGAGCTGTTCTGCCTGTCCGGAGAGTTCCTCTGCGATAGAAGCTGATTGTTCACTTGCAGATGCATTTTGCTGAATTACCTGGTTTAACTGCTGAATAGCCGAGTTAATCTGTTCTGCACCAGTGTTCTGTTCGTTGCAGGCCAGTGTAATTTCCTGAACAAGCTCACTTGTTTTCTGAATGTCCGGCACTATCTTAGATAGCATCTCACCAGCTTTTTCAGCTACCTGAACACTTGATTTACTTAGCTGACTTATCTCTCCAGCTGAAACCTGGCTTCTTTCTGCAAGTTTTCTTACCTCTGCTGCAACAACAGCAAAACCCTTTCCGTGCTCACCAGCACGAGCTGCCTCAATTGCTGCATTAAGAGCAAGTAAGTTAGTTTGCCTTGCTATTTCCTCAATTATTGAGATTTTAGAAGCTATTTCTTTCATTGCGTCTACCGTTTCAGATACAGCCTTGCCGCCTGCTTTTGCATCTTCGCTACTCTTTAGAGCAATCTTCTCAGTCTGCATTGCATTATCTGCATTCTGCTTAATATTGCTTACCATCTGTTCCATTGAACTTGAAGCTTCCTCAGCTGCAGCTGCCTGCTGTGTTGCACCCTGGCTCATCAACTGGCTTCCGGAGCTCATCTCCATACTGCCTGAAGAAACATTATCGGCTGCTGTCTTTACGTTTATAACAATTCTTGTCAGACCAGCAATCATCTTTCCAAGGGCCTGCATGAGCTTATCTTTTTCTGATCTTTCCTTAGCTTTTACGATTAAATTTCCAGATGCTATCTCTTCTGCGACATTTGTTATATTATCCATTGCTTCTATAAGGAAGTTCAGATTGTTTTTTATCTTATTAAAGTCGCCTTTATAGTTATCAACAATCTTTTCAGGTAAATCTCCCTTGGATATTCTTTCTATGTATTCAGCAGCCATATTCAAAGGATTTATTATTGCATCAAGCGTATCATTTACGCCCTGAACAATTTTCCTAAAGTCACCAAGGTGTTTAGTTGCATCTGCACGCGTTTTAAGTTCACCATCTACAGCAGCCTTTGACAGGTTAACAGCATCAGTGATCAGGCTTCCAACTGCTTGTTTAACCAGTTCAAGATTACTATTTATCTTTACAAACTCTTCTTTTACTTGTCCTGTATACTGATCAGCATCTTTTATCTTCATATTGAAATCAAGATTACCCTTTGCAAGAAGTGCCAGGTTTGCTGACATTCTGTCGACTTCTTCTCT
>JAUZPB010000079.1 GCA_030706145.1 Bacteroidota bacterium | reverse complement strand
TATCCAATAGACTTCTGGTACCGCTACTCAGCATGTGATTCAAAGGGGAACTTATACTATGACCTTTCATCCAAAACAGATCCGGTTATAGTTAAATATAATGTGAACTATGATGAGTTGGTAAAAAAATAATTATGCCCTGGTGAAAAAATACGGGCCGGGTATAAGGAGCTTTCAAACCTTTTCACCGGCCTGTTTACTAAAAAGCAAAACCATTATTAACTACATTTATTCTCACCTTTTATGTCGTTGCTAGCAAAAACTCTTCTCCACTTGCAGGACTGAGTTTATCTGCTCTCTCAGCAAAATAACGTTTGGCAAGGTCTTTTGAAGATATTGTTTCAAAATTTCTAAAACCAGCCTCTCGGGCTAAAGCTAATATTTCATTATGTAAATAAAAACTGATAAAGGGTGTGCCTGCTGCCTTAGCACCTTTCTCTGCAATCATTTGTAAAGGTTTGTCTTCTTCATCAAGAAGTTCCAGTGGTAAATAAAAAGCCATGGCTAGCTTTGAACCTGCTGCAAGTGCTGCAATTTGATTTAGCGTAGAAGTAATTGCAGCCTTTGTAAGATACAAGCTAACTCCTGTGCAGGAAATAAATGCAGGTTTGTTGATGTCAAACCCTGATTTTAATAGTTGTTCCCACCAGGAAGAAATTTCAAATCCACTGGCAGATCGAAGTCAGTACCTGTTTTACGACCTGCTCGAATTTAAGCCATATTGGTAAGTGGCAAAATTTTCAAATGTCGCTGCTAAAAAATGAATGAATCCTCAGCCATTTTGGTTACAACCTCACCTGCGTAGTTATAAAGTTTTACAAGGGTTTGAGAAGAACCACCGGTGCTTTGAGGCGTTATGACGACAAAGTTCGTGGTCGTCCCGCCAGGATTGCGATCGATCCATGCCCCGGTATTGGCGTATATGGACTTCTGACCCTTAAAGTTATTTGTAGGAATGATCTTCGCTATATGCGAATGCCCGAAAACGACTAATCTTTTATCGGAATTGGGGTTCGTAAAATACTGCACAAATGCCTGATTATCTGTGTCAGTTGGGTCAGCTGCATATTGGATGGCGTGTGCTGCCGGGATATTTACTGCCACTTTGTTGATTTTTTGCCGCTCGTCCCAATTATCCTGAATTCCCTTATACATCTTAACATCTATTACACCACCTGCTGCATTTTGATAAGGTACGAGGTCATTGACTGAAAGTGACTGTGTAAATCCATCAATATTTGTTGTGATTATTTTATCGCTGAATTTGTTTGTTATTGGGAATGTTTTTAATGTCCATTCCCAGACTTTCCAATAGGCATATAATAAATTCTGACTGTCGCCTCCGGAAGCATTTGGAACTGCTGCTAGTATTGAATCACCTGGAGTCTTGCATCCCTGTGCAACATGAAGCGCGGCGATTCTGGTAAAGAAATATCCCGGAGGCATGATCGAGCCTGGGGCTATATCTTTATTCGAAATGGGGTCGGGAGCGCAGAAGAAATTGTACCGGTGTCCATGTTCAATGATCATTTCTGGGTGGCCTGCAGGGGAATATGCGCCTAGGCCCTGAACGTTGTCTCTGGCCTGGTTAATTCCGGGGAGTATACTGGCGATATTGGCTGCAGTTATCGTCAGATCATGATTCCCGGGCACATAAGTGACTAAAATATTTCCGTCCTGAATTATCCGGTTAAAAGCATCTAGTACACCCTTGTTAGTTGCAGCTATACGCTGCACGTAATCACTCTGTCCTTTTCCGTTGTACGTGTCCAAATTTGCGGGGACAAACCATTCATCGATCAGGTCGCCGGCTATTACAAGTTCCTTTACATTTTTTGACGCTCTGACCTTTGAAAGAAGATTTTCCAGAGGTGCCAGATTTTTGTTGATTTCTGCATAGGCAAGATTAGCCCCAAGATGAAGATCGCTGATAACAACAATCATATCTCGTTTATTACTGCCATTTGCGAATGGACCTGAATCAGAGCCGGCCGGTTCAACTGTATCAGTTTTATTGCATGATACTAGAAGACTAAGACATAATACAGTAAGAATAGACAGATATTTTCTCATGCTGTTTCCCCCTTTGAGATCAATGATTTGAAGCTGAATTGTGGCTATTTGTGAACGTATTATCGGATGGAAATAGCTTTTATTTAATTGTGGGGCTATGATAAAACAAGAAATTTAGAAGCTCCTTCCCATAATTTCGGGCCTGGAGTTTATTTTGTTATATAACCGGATAAAAGTGTACACAAGCGGACATTTATTCTGAGATCGGAATGAAAATATTGTTGATTTTTATGTGGTATAAAGTCTGAGAGGATTAGCAGAAAATATGAGGCCTTCCTGGTTATATTAAAGCAAAAACCCCGACATATCTGCCGGGGTTTTACATAGAAGCTATGCAAATAAAACGAACTTAAAACCTGTTTATATAACCTGCTTGGACTTGAGCCCTGACAATATATATTATAAATACATAACTACTCAAGCAACTACCTTTATTTCCAGTAGTACCACGTGGCACTATTTTAATAAATTCATCTTACGTGTTTCAGTATAAGTGCCTGCCGTAAGTTTATATAGGTACATACCGCTTGAGACTAACTGTCCATTACCGTCACGCCCATTCCAGTATATAATATGTGAACCGGCCTGCTTTTCCTCATTTATTAGTTCTGTTACTTCACGGCCCAGCTGGTCATATACCTTTATATTAACAAATGTACTTGCTGGAAGCCTGAATATGATTGCGGTTGAAGGATTAAATGGATTTGGAATATTTTGTTCCAGAGTGTATTTGCCTGTGATATTCATTTCTACGGTTATGGCATCATATAATTTGCAATTCCCGTCATTATCAATCTGCTTCAGTCTGTACTGTACAGGGCCTGAAGCAGGAAGCTTATCAATAAAACTATAGCTGCATGATTTATTGCTAGAGCCGCTGCCATGTACAAATCCGATTTTTCCCCAGTTATCTGCGGATGAAGAAAACCTCTGTATTTCAAATCCATAATTGTTTGTCTCTGTCTTGGTCACCCAGCTAAGATCTACTCTGTTGTTTTCTGCTTTTGCGTTAAAAGATGCAAGCTCAACCGGAAGAACTACTTCTGCTCCTATCCATGCTGTGCCGTTCATCAATGTGCCGTTGTTTCCGTTTTTCCCATTGTCTGACAGAGTAGTGCCTGAACCATTGGACATTTTGTAATAGGCTACAAGTCCGCTTTCAGTCCCTGACAGTTCTGTGTTCATATTGTTAAGGATTTCAGTACCTGAACGGGCGTAGTCCCATATTCTAATCTCGTCAATTTTGCCCTTAAAAAATCCGGTGTTATCCTGGCGTCTGCCTATATTAAAATTTGTCGTCGTCGTGTTCATCGCAGTGCTTGCAGCTGAAGATGAAGCACCCAGATGGACACTTTTTTCAACACCATTTATATAGCATTTGTAAAGAGAAATACTGGGATCATAAACAAATGCAATATGATTCCATGTATTGGAGCTGAATGCTCCCGGGTCAGTATCAATAAAAACATATGGAGTCGGGATAAATCTTAAGCCATGATCTCCGCTTCCCCCTTCAGTGTGAATTTCAAGCTGGTTATAATATTTACCTACCAGAAACTGAGTAACATCACCAGCTCCAGCATCCTGCCAGTTCATCCACATTTCAATAGTTACTTTTGAAATATTAAAAGTGCTGTTGTGTGGTACAGAGACGTAGTCATCTATACCGTCAAACTGCATAGCGTAGCCCGATTGTGCGGCTGTGTAAGAAGTAATAAGTAAAATTAAAAATATTGTTGGTAAGAATCTGTTTCGCATTTTTATCCCGGGATGTTTTTCTGAAAAATGAGATTCAAGATATCGAAAATATTTTAAATTTAACATATTTATAGTGGCTTGAATCTTTATTTTTTGTGTGCCATTAACCGGATAATCGCTGGTTGTGTGGTATGTCACTAAGAGTTAACTGCCGAAGCCGAATTTAATAAAGGCAATATGTAGAATGGGTTTAAAACAAAAAATCCCGACCATCTGGATCGGGATTTTATCATCAACTCCACTGGCTGAGCGTAGTTCGAACTTATTTTATTCTGGATTTAGAAAATCCTTTTATCCTTAGACATAAAACTTTCTTTCTGAAATCAAAACTTAGTAGTGTCATGATTAAATTTAAGCAATTCGGAATTCTAATGTCGAATTGCTTATTTTTAAAATGATAGTTCTTGTTTATATTGTACTTGAAAATGTTTGAATTAGATTAAACCAGATTTTTGTTAATTTCATTAAAGGCACTACAAATGAAAAAGAGGATTGTCGACACTATCCTTATACTTCTTATTATGCTACTGTATGTAAGTATGTTAGGTAGCAGTGAATTTCTTGGTGGTAATATGGGTAAGATTATATGTGGAATATTTTTAGCGTCATCTTTATTTCTTAGCTGGAAACTGACAGTTGAACAGAAAAGTATAGTAAAAGTTTTTATCTATGTCTGGAATTTTGTGATTCTATTCTTATTGAGTACAATAATTATTGACGGCATTATCGGAATAACCAGTGGAACATATTTAAATATAATCTTATTATTAATTCTTTTTTTTATTTATTACTTCTCGATTTTAAGAAAGCTGCTTAAATCTGGAGCTTTTAAGTTGAAAGTAAAAATATAAAATCAAAATCTGGATACCTTCAAAGTATTATGTCCCAAAATTAATATAAATATTCTTGAAGCCACACGGACTCGTTGTTTAAAGCTGAACTACCTCACGCAAAATATTTTCTTTAATCCTGCCTTTTATGGCATTTTCGGAAACAACATCTACTTTGGTGCCTAGTTCTTCCTCAAGAGCATGAACCAGCGATAGATGTTTTAACAGGGTTATCCCCTTCTCTATTTTGACCAATAGATCAACATCACTGCTTTCATTCTGCTCATCCCTAGCTATTGATCCGAAAATCCGAAGATCCTTTGCTCCATAAAGAGAGGCGATCTGCAAAATGCGGTCTCTTTTCTTTCGTAATTCATTCAAATTCATATACATGTTCTATCGGGTGATTGGGAATTTCTAAATAACTAAACTAAGATACTTAATTTCTTCAAAAATTCATATAAAGGAAAAAATTGGAACTTGCAGAGAAAGGAGAGCTTATGAATTTAAAACAAAAAAATCCCGACCTATTAGATCGGGATTTTATTTAGAAGCTCCGCTGGTTGAAGCAAGTAAGAACTTTTTTCATTGAAGATACGGAATGTTTGCTCATTTACAGGCTGCATTCAAAAATGGGATGAAATCATAAGTCCGTATATCATTTTATCGGAGGATATAGGGAAAAATGAAAAGCCAGGAGAAGTTTTAACTGATTTAGTTCTAGACTTTAGTTTTATAAACGAAAAGTCTGGTATTCATTACAGCACTTTCGATAACACAATATTATGAAAGTGTCCTAAGTATTTGGATTCTATCAAAGGACAATCTATTTTCAATGCATTATGAAAATTCTTGAATGTCCTGAAAATGTTTTCGAAATTTGGTCACCGTTTTTTGTTGAACAAATAATAAACATTGAATAAACTCCATCAGGTATATATAAGTCTTTAGAATTCTTACTGTTCCAAGTTGCTCTATAAGAGCCTGGTGAAAGTGTGCAACATAAATAACTGCAAACGTATCAGTGAAATAAATATGTCCATTTTTGTCATTAGATGGTTCAGACTAGTTAAAAATTTTATGTAATTACTCTTTAAGAATGTAAGGTTTTGGACTCGATAGAAATGTCAGTAAATAAGAACTTTAATGCCATGAAAAAGGAAAGGTTCATGGGAAATGGGAGCAATACTGACAATGAATCTAAAAGAGCTAGACAGGCTGAAGATAATAGAGCAGATAGAACAAAGGAAACTTACAATTGAGGAGGCAAGTCGGATCTTAAGTGTAAGTCAAAGACAACTCTACCGTATATTAAAGAGATATAAAGAGGAAAAAGAAGAAGGACTCATTCACAAGCTAAGAGGCAAAGAATCCAACAGGGGCTATGGAAGTGATAAGAAGAAAGAAGTCATAAAGATCTACCGTGATGAGTATGATGACTACGGGCCAACGCTCTTCAGCCAGAAGTTGCTTGAACATCACTCAATAAAAATAGATCATGAGACACTAAGAAGGTGGATGAGAAGTGAGGCAATAACGACTAGTCTTAGAAAGAAAAGACCTCACAGGAAGAAAAGAGAAAGACGCTCAGCCATTGGAGAAATGATACAGTTTGATGGAAGTATTCATGACTGGTTTGAAGGCCGTGGTCCAGAGTGCTGTCTTTTGTGTGCAGTAGATGATGCAAGCAGCAGGGTGTTTATGAGGCTCTCACCAACAGAGAACAGCTATGATGTCCTAAGGACACTAGAGCTTTACTGCAAAAGCTTTGGAATACCAAGAGCAATCTATACAGATCATGGCACTGTATATTATGCTGAAGATAGTCTTACAGATGTGGCAAGGGCCATGGAAGTCTTAGGTGTAAAGATGATCTATGCCAACTCTCCACAGGCAAAAGGAAGAGTAGAAAGGGGCAACAGAACCCATCAGGACAGACTTGTAAAAGGCATTAAGAAGTGAGGGGATTTCTACTGTTTCAGAGGTAAACAGATTTTTAGAAGAGATATACTTAAACGAACATAATGAGAGATTTTCAGTAACCGAAAAGGCTTAGCTGATGTACACCGCTCAGAGTAGAAGGACATGACCTGAAGAATATCTTCTGCTTTCAGACAACAAGAAGACTAAGAGGAATGATTACACCATAAACCTTGCAGGTGGATATGTTCAGCTTTAATAGGAGAAACTACTCTTCCACTGCCTAAGAGCTGGATAACAGTAAGAAGATGGTTAGATGATTCATTACACATCTTCTACAAAGATGAGGAACTCTCCTTCAAGGTGCTTAATTCCAAGCCAAAGAAGAAAGTAAATAAATCAAAGCTAAAGCCTAAGGGTGATCACCCCTGGAGACAGTGGAATATTGGAAAAGGTAAGTATATGCACTTGGATGCTAAATAATAAAAAGTCCAGGTCTTAAGTATATAGCCCTAAAATGGGCTATATACTTGTTTTGATGAATTAAGTCAGTCGATCTAAAACTCGATCAACTTAATTCATCAAAAGCTATTAAAGAAAGAACAGATATTACTTGAATAGAAATATCATTAAAACTAAAATTAGCAACTGATATTTCTAAAGAGTTATAACAATAGTTAAAATTATTAACTGTTATAATTTAAATTACCTTATTTTTTTGTAGTTTTATGTGGTAATATTTGCAAAATACTATGTGTTAATCCGTATAATTACTCTACCCAAGTTATTGCTATAGGAAAAGTTTGTAACTATAATAACAATAAATAGTTATAAGTATTTCTGCTTTTATATCTAAATTAATTACTGATCGTCTTATACTATTTTAATGTAATAAAATGCATAAAATGTTGTGTTTTATCCAATTCTCTACGTACCTTTCACAGAAGAATCAGTATAAATACGTATTTACATTTTACCTTTCAAAAGCTATGTTTCACTTCAAAATAAAAAATATTAATTATAAAGTAGTATAGAATATTAATTCTTTTGGCGCTTGTAAATAATTAATACAGATGATTTTTTCAAATTATTGAAAAATAGAATCGGAAGTCCGATAAGAAAACGACTATAAAGATACAACCTTTCCAAGCTAGTATGGGAATTACTGCCTCTACAATGGAATAAAGTGATATATCTATCCAGGTTATAAATGCAATAAATAAAATAAATATTGAACGGAATTATATGAAAGCTTTAATTATGATTATCTCTACTGTTTGTTTGTTAATTCTGGGTTGTAATACTACAGAGCCTGTTACAGAAGAAATTCAAGAAAAGTCCTGGCAAAGCATTCCTGAATTTGCAGATCTTGATGTAAGATATATAATCAAAAATAACGATAAATTATATATAGCCGCTGTAAATACTGCCATATCAAATTCCAGTACACTCGATAGAGGTGTAATTATGGAAACTTCAGATGCCATAAGCTGGAAGAAAATAAAGGGCTTTCATTTTGATATTGGTCCATTGGCCTTCCATGGTGACACACTTTTCTGTTTAAGCGACAGTCTTTATAGATATCATCCACAAACCGGTTGGAAAGGACTTTGCAAATATGACGCTTTAATTACTTCGGATCCTGCTTCAATGGGCGATATGATATTTTTCAAGGATAAATTGTATGTGATGCAAAGTGTTTTCTCTGATTTGTTTTCTATGTACAGACTTAGCTATGATGGAACCTATGAAAGTCTTAATGTTCTTTTTGGGAAATATGCCTATGGCGGGGCTAAATTTATCAAAGTTGAAAAAAATGGAAATGAAGAATTATATATTAGACCAAATTATTTTACATCGGGATTCTACAGGTTTGATGGATCTACATATTCTTTTGTTATGGATGGACTATCTGCAAATGAATTAAACGGATCCCCTATAAACTCACTTGCCGTAAGAAACGATACACTCTTTGCCGGCTTTAAATATCCAGCAACTATAAAGGTCCTGGTGAACAATAAATGGCAGTTATTTGCAGACAGCTTACCGGTATCAAAGTCAGCTCTCTTATTTAGACCGCAATTACGAACAGAAACTACAGCAATTGTTTTCGTGGGGAATAGAATGTTTGTTGCAACTAATACCATAGGAGTTCTTGAATGGTCTAGAGAAAGAGGATGGAGCAGAATGTCAAAGGGACTTGTTGAGGTGGGAATTCCAAATATTGAAGATGTTTATGATCCTGTTGTTTTTCTGGAATATTTTAAAGGACATTTAATTGCAGCGTATGGAACACCGGGTTTTGGTCAGTGGGGTGGGAATGGCGCGTTTATTTATACACTTAATTAATTCATAAGGTTACAATGAAAAAAATGGTTACTTTTTGTTAATAGGGTTGTTGTTTTTGATAAATCAACATGCTTTTTGTCAGTATGAAAATAACCCGAATGCTGACCCTAATTGGGATTGGACAGCTAGTTCTTATACTTTTTATCTACTTAATATTGCAACTGGAACAATTGTTGCAAATCCATTTGATGCGCCCTGGTCACAACAAAATGCATGGGCTGGCCTACAGGATAATAAAAAAGAAGATGGTTGGAAATTAGTTGCGCGTGATTTTGGCACTCCAGGAAGAGCAATATGGTCAGTTGTATATCCTGGATCGCCATTCTTCATTCTATATAATGAAAATAGAGGAATATTGAGATATTTTGTATTTGCTCAGGCACAATCTGAATATACTTATGGGGCACTTACAGTTAAGTTTGGAAACAATATTTATAATGCAGCATTAGCGCATGTAAATAATCGCTCACTTGCAATTGATAAACTATCTCAGCTAAGTTTAAATAAAAGCACTTCATTAGTCGAAGTATATAATGGCGGTTGGGTTTGGGCAGATATTCCTATGGCATATGATCCTACTATCGTACCAACGGATGATGGGTCTTGGCTAGATTTTAAACTTGAAGGAATTGATGAAACAGATATATCCATTAATGGAATAGGAACAGGTGCAAACGGACAATCACAGGATGTAAGAACCTTTATGACTGGACAGCACGGTTCGCCTTCAGTCCCAACTGATGCTCCGTCAGTAACAAACAATGAATTGAACTTTGATGCTCTAAAATCTCATGTCCTTGGGACTCAGGCTAATTGGTCTTCCTTTACTGAATTCTTAAACTCAATGAATACAAAAACACCTACACCTAACAGTGGCGATCCATTGTATGCAATTACAAGCTTTTTTAAAAGCACAATTTCTAGTTTGTTAGTAGATTATGGGGCAGAAAGCTTACCTGCAATTGGTGCTGCCGTTGGGTTTGTAGATTATTTAGTCAGTGGTGGAAAATCAACTGATAAGCAAAAGGCCGGTCCTACTTACTTTGGAATGAATGTTGAACTTAAGGGTAACGCAAAAACTATAAAATTGTTACCTAATCCTAAAAGAATTTCGGTCCCGGGATCAAAGTTAAATCCTGAGAGGGAAGCGTATAAAAATGCACTTTTCCCTTTGTTGTATAATAAGCCTGTGGGGTTATTTAATCTAAAGAAAACTGTAGCAGTTGAATACAAGAATTATAATGAAACAGTTTTATCTGGTGGGATAAATATCACAGCTCCGTTTGTTGATCTTAGAATTAAAGATAATTTAGATTGGGTAACTAATAGTTCAAATGATCTTCAATTAGATAGCTTGAGGGCTTGGATAGTAGCTGATGTATCAAATGTTAAAAATTTTACTGCTTCAAATTTGGGAGGTTATGCGGTCAGAGACAGAATAGCTTCGTGGGTAAAAAAAAGCAACCCTACAATTGCCCTAGAATCTGCAGTTGAAGGTAAGTATGTATTTAAATCTATTCCCATTGATGGAAATACTTTCAAATACCAGACTATAAAAGTACCCGGACCTATAACTGAGCTTGATATCGCTATTAAGTTAAAAGCTGTTTATCATAGAAAAAGTGATCCAACTGCGTTACCAGTCGTTTTTATTGCAACTTATCAGCCAGATTTAATTGATGCAGGTACGGGAAACTGGCCAACGCCTCCTTTACCTTTTATAGTAAACGTCTCTCGGGCATTTGAAAGTGGTGAAACACAAGTTTTACAATCACAATCTGGGTATTTGGGAGCAGATAATGTAACAATTAGTACACCAGCAACGATTAATAATTCGACATTTGTTTGTTGGAGTGACGGCTCAAGAGATTTAACTAGAACTATTAACAGTAGTGCAAATCTAGTTGCATTCTATAAAGCAAAAACAATATCAAATACACAATCTGCATTTTCAAACACTGGACAAAGGAAATTCATAAGGACCTCTGATGGATATCTGCATTTAGTTTATGAAAGCATGAACAAGATCTGGTATGAAAGGAGCACTGATGGTGGTGCAACCTGGACAATTCAAAATAATGGAAAACCGCTCAACACTGATTACAAAAGAGATAATTTAGGTAACATTATAGGAACTGGGAGTTATACATTTGCAAAGCATCCATCAATGGACTATTTGGGAAATAATGTAGTTATCACATGGCAAGAACAGTCAGGAACGGGGTATGTAATTAGATTAGCATTTATGAATAATGGAATTCCTACAAATGTTGTTAACAATATTCCATTTACAACCTCTTATGGACAGTATTCTGAAGATGTAACCCCCATTCTTGCAATTAAAGAGAGTAATAATTCAGCTATATTAGCTCTTAAGAGAAATGACTCTAACTTTAAAGGCATAGAATGTCACTATTTGGCACTTGATCCATTAAATGGCATTTCCTCTGAATATGGTTTTGGAGCTATTCCAGGTACTAATGCCAATTCAAAGAATATTACAATCGCAACTGATAAAGCATCCACTGATAAATTCCATGTTTCATGGCAGCAGGATGGTTCAGGTTATAGTGACGTAAATTATGCAAGATTTAATTTTGTTCAAAGCTCAACCGGAACAACTGGTCTTAACGTTTTGACAAGCGCAGTCAGTGCAGCATCAGCACCTGGAAATCCAGTACCAATGGTTATAAATGTATTATTAAATAATTGTATTTCTTCACCTACATATAATACGTACAATTATTCACCATCTATCATAGCTGCCAATGATGGGTCAGCCAGAGTCAGCTTTAAGGGATATTACGAGTATGATCCCGGATATGGCAATTATGCTATGTCATTAGTTAATCCTGATAATTTCTCCTATATCCCATACCTGAACAAATATGGCGGATATATATACTCATCCCAGTTAAGTCTTGGTTCAGATACATACTTTATGGGTTGGACTGAGTTTTACAACAATGCTTATAGAACTATCTGTACAGATAGCCATACTTTAAGTGATATGGAAACTGTTAATAATGCCTATGGGAAGGACTTCCAGATTAACAATGGTGGGTCAAAAGATCAGCAGTATGTTATGACTTTCAATTCTGAAAGCTCTACGCTTCCCTACAGTTTTAGACGCTCTGACGCAATTGGATCGATTGTATCTAACAAGAGATCTTCTATTTCAAGAGGTAGGAGCATTTTCCTAACTAAAGACAATGCTCAGCTTCATTTTATCCTAGGAAATGTAAATGCTGATGGAGTAAATGTTAACTTCGTTGATGTTCAGGATACTGTTAAGTTCGATAATATTGGTAAGGTTAATAGCTATCTCATTACTGAACCGTTTAACATTACTGACAACTCTACATTTAACTTTGCTGTAAGTTATGGCAGCAAGGATTCAGTTTTAGCAAAATCCTATCTTCAGGACGATAAATACTGCTCATTCAAAGTAGAGTTAGTTGAGGCAAATTCAGGGAAAGTGCTAGGCTCATACTTAAATGTAACTATGAATAAGGATAATATCTTTAAGATGAAGGAAGCATCTTATAAGGTTAGTGGTATCGGAGCAGGCAGTCAGATGGTAAAACTAAGATTGTCAGTAGATGAGAACATGAATTCTCAGTACACTGTTTCTGATATGCTTTTGGGCAAAGGAATACTTCTTTCTAAGTCCTCTGTTGAAGAAAATGAGCTAAATTACAAAGGAGCACTTGAAGTAAAGGACTTTGCTTTAGAGCAGAACTATCCTAATCCTTTCAACCCTTCAACAACGATCAGCTACGCTCTTCCTAAGGCGGCATATGTCAGCCTTAAAGTCTATGATGTCTTAGGCAAAGAGGTAAAAACTCTGGTAAATGAATATAAAGTTGAAGGCAAATATTCTGTCGAGTTTAACGCTAACAGTCTGCCAAGTGGAATATACGTTTATCAGCTAAAGGCAGGCAATAATATTGTCAGCAGAAAAATGATGCTCGTAAAATAAATCCCGGACTAAATATATGCAAGATGCTCTTACTATCAGAGCATCTTAGCTATTGACAAAATATGCTCAGATCTAATGTTAAAAAGCATAGGAGAATTCATTGCATTAGTGTTCTATTTCTTTCCCTAACTGTCGCTATCCTTCTATTGTTTGCTCATAATCATAATAATAGAATGATCAAATTTTAAAAAATGTTGTTATTTTCAAAATTCTGACTTTAATCGGTTAGGAGGCCATAAATGAAGCAAAATCTATTATTAATTATATTATTTTTTTTATTACTAACAAATATTTATTCACAATCAAATAATAAAGATTCAACGAATACAAGCTATTATTTAACTGCTGGGTTTGGTTATAAATATCAAATCAGTCATATTGACCCCCTTGACTATGGTAGAAAATATGATGTCTTTCAATCAAATTATCATATTCTTTTAGGTGTTAGTGCTGATTTTTATGGAACTGGAAAACACATAATGGGTTTAGAATTGATTGGATTTCCATACGTCTATGGTGACCATGAAATGGTACCTCATAATTTTTCTCTTCTATCCTTAATTTATTATAGAAGGAATATATCAGTTTATAAAAATTTCTTTGTCTTCCCAGCTATTGGTGTATCTTTCTTTAGCAATGATGTAAATTCGATATTGAACTTGAATTTTGATTTTGGCCTAAGCTATAAATTTAGAAACTATGATTTATTCTTAAAAAATAGCTTCAGAATCTCTCCTAATCTATTACATAATACTCCTTGGTTTTTAACTGCTGGAACTTCAATTAATTTCTAATCTATTTAATATAAGGAAATTTCATGTTAAGAAAAATCACAAAAGTTTTTGTTCTTTTTTTATCATTTATGAGTTATTCCAATATCCTTCATGCTCATTCTGAAAGGGTTCATCAATATGTAGCTATTGAAGCTTATAATTTGTTAAAACTTTATTTAGGGACTGATGTTCCTCAAATTTTAAATAATATGGGTTCACGTGAAACGGGAAATTTTCTTAGCTGGTATGATAGAGGTAATGATTTTGATGATGGGAAAATTGTCGCAGGGGCATTTCGAGAAGATGTTTATGATTTAGTTTACAATTTCCCTGATGCTTGGGGTGTTTCTCTATTTAAAGAGGGATTGCGTGAAGCATATGCGAGTTGCACTCATTTTTGGGAAGCTGATCAAGGAGATGATGCCCCCACAAATTTGGATTTTACTCCAGCGCTAGGTCTTCCAAATGCTTATCAAAAAATAATGGCATATTGTAATGGAATTTATATAGGTCATGCATGCGGATTCCAAGCCACGACTTTACAAGGGATTACTGGTAAAATTTATTCTGTTGAAAATGCCCCAGTAAATATGACTTATTATGGGTTAATCGATCTATATAAGACTGGTAGAGTATTTGTCAAAATTGCGAATATTACGACATCAGATGGAAAGGAAATAACATATTCTGGCGATCTTTTTTTACCAGAAGATCTCAAGAACAAAATTGTCTTTGAAATTCTAGGAAGAATGTGTCATTTGTTAACAGATATGTCGGTCCCTGCACATGTACATAATAATGCGCATGTTGTTCAACTTGGATCTGGTGATAAATATGAACAAGATCTAATGTTTGTAAAGTGGGATGTTGAAAACTTTTATAGCTATCCTGCAATTAGTTATTGGGATGCAAATACTGTTTGGAATAAATATCAAAATATAATGTATCCCTATGTATCATATGATAGTAATCCTCTACATTTTTTAATGTATTCCATGAACCAAATAGCTGATCATTTCTCCAGTTCATCTGTAAATGGCGATGATTCTTTTAACTCTAATAATCTTGAAATACAGAAGTATTTTCCATATGGAGTAGGACCAACTACCATTACTGATTATAAAAACGCAAGTGTTTCTAGCTTGACAACAATAAGGGATGCGACATTTCCACACGCAATTCGTGCTGTAGCAGGATTGTTATTTTGGTTTGCAAAAGAAACTGGATTAATTGTTCCCTTTTCTGTGAATATGAGATATAATTTTGATAATCTTGAATATGAGTCAAGGGAAGTTCAGTACAGTATTGTTGGTCATACGAAATCGATTGAGGTCCCAAAACAAGTTTCACATAACGGTAAATTGTATGATTTTGTAAAATGGAGCGATGAGGTTGGGTCAAATCAACGTACCTTTACAAATTCAGCAAATGTGGATGTGGTTTATAAATTACATCATTCTGCTAATGAGATAACCTCACTTGCAAATAATGGACAAAAAAAATTCATAAGATCAAACGATGGTAGATTAAATTTGGTATATGAAAGCAATGGTAAACTATGGTATGAAACATCTACAGATAATGGAAGTACATGGCAAGTTGCAAATGATGGCTTGCCGTTAAATGACGGGAAGGATGGAAGAAGTCCATCAATTACTACATATAATGATAATACTATTATTACGTACATTGACGCTGCGAGCAAAAAAGTTTATGTGGAAAGTCATATACCTTCATTTTCATCAAAATATGTAAGCAGAGTATTAGTAAATCCGAATGATTATTTTGAGGCCAGTTCCCCAGTGGTGTCAATAAATTCTGACAGAAACATTATTGTTGCCTGGGCAACTACCACTGGCAGTATTATCTATGGAGTATTATTGTTGGATCCATATGCGTGGACTATTTCCGTTGTTAAAGATCAACTAGGAAATCAGTTGTTCGGTTCTGTAAAAGGAAGCTATGCTTCTTCAAATCCTAGTCTTGAATCAAATCTTTTAGACAATACAAAAGTATTTCACCTAGTATGGCAGGATGGAACGACAAATATTAAATATACGAAGTTAACGGCAACGTGCACTAACGGATCTTATAGCTTAGCTAATTCTACGATTCAGACTCCTTCTCAGAATAGTGGAATGGATCTGAATTCAGAACCTTGCGTAACAGCTCTTAATAATGGGACTGCAAGAATTGTCTGGAAAGGGGGTTTTGAAGATATGAACTTTGCAATATTCATGGATCCTACAAATCCAAGTAATTCGACTTATTGGATGTTTGGCAATGATATTTCTTCACCGGTAATAAATGCTGGCAGCGAAACATATTATATTGGTTGGACTGAGAATCAGTCGGGCAATTTTTTGACAAAGGTTACAGGAAGCTCAACTTTATCTTCTATAAAAACTCTTGATAATTTATTTGGAGAAAATATCCAGATGAATGGCAATGGTCTAAGAAGTCAGATGTATGTTACTTCTCTTAATACACCTGCTGGTTTACCTTACAAGATTACTCAATCAAGTGCAATTACAAGTATTCTTAAAGAATCAAAATCAATGACAGGAAGTGGCAATGTCGCATTTTTAACAAAGGATTCCACAGTTACATATTATTGTGCATTAGGCGATATTAGTTCTGACGGAAAACAGATCGATTTTTCTGAAAAAAGCGATACTGTCAAATTGGCGAACTTTAACAATCTCAACAAATGTCTAGTAAGTGAACCCTTTATTCTGAGTAATACTTCAAAAATAAATTATACAATAACTAGTGGTATTATTGCCCATGGTTCAAATCATCTGTCCCTAAAAAATAATGAGCATGTAACATTTACTGTAGAGCTTATTGATGAAACTTCTCAGGAGGTGATTTCCAGCCTCGGCAAGGTTTCATTTGATAGTATAAACCAGAACATCAGTAATAATGCACTCTCATACGAGGTAAATACTCAAGGTCTTGGAAATGTAACTGCAAGACTACGTTTGAATGTTTATGATAACATTAAACCGTTATATTCCTTAGCTCACAGATTTGCAACGGGAACAGCCTTAAATAAAATATCCGATAATAAGAGCATTGAAATAAATCTCCTGTCAAACAGCGTAATTTCTGAATACAAGCTTAATCAGAATTACCCAAATCCCTTTAATCCGTCAACTGTGATTAATTATCAGATACCTAAGTCAGCCAGAGTATCTTTAAAGGTATATGACCTTCTTGGAAAAGAAGTGGCTTCACTGGTGAATGGAATCAAGGAGGCCGGAAATTATAATGTTCAATTTAATGCTGGGGATCTTCCGAGCGGTTTGTATATATATGAACTAAGAGCTGATGATTTTGTATCTTGTAAAAAACTATTACTTGTAAAATAAACTTATATTTAATTTAGCTTTTTATCTGGTGGTCGGTTCAGAAGAAAAAACTCTTCAACCGGCCGTTTTATTAATGAATGTTATATTATTTGATTAATTAGGTATTGTTCTAATATATAAAGTAACTAGCTAACTTGTTATCCCTTCTATTTTAAAAGTTAAGTATTATTATTTAAACGAATAGTGTAATCCTTTGTCTTTTCTTTAGTAAGAATGTTTAAATAATAGAACCAAATGGATATAATAAAATCTAGCTATATATATGAGTCAACCGGTTATTATTGGTTATCCTAAATTGGAGTTGCAAGAAGTGTACAACAGTCCTCTATCCAGATATAATTATTTACGTATAGAATGGAGGAGATGTGCCGGATCTTGGTAGGATGTTACATTTATATTCGTGATAAAATAAACCATTGGCAGTTAGAGAATAGAGAGCTGTTGAAAGAGATCAAGGATATTTGCAAGCAGCCTGATGAAATTACACTATATCTAGATGAATGGAAACTCATATAAATAAATTATAAAGGGCTGCTTCTTTAGGCCGCCTTTTTGTTAGTAATAGAATTTAAGCTCTCTAGAAATAATTTTATCTGCAATTCTTTAATATTATCATATGAGTGGTTTCTTAATTTGGTGGTATTAGCCTTCATAGCTGCCCTGTGCAAGTTAAGAATATGTGGCAATTTGTCACAGGAATGCACAAGTTAAGTTGTATTAGCCAATTATTAAACAGCCTGATCTGTTCGATGGTGCGTGAGCAAACTGTGCTATCATGAATGTCGGAGTAACAGATCTCCGCCTTGCAGGGTCCAGTCCCAACGTCTGACATATAACCAACCAGCTCTATTTGCAGGCAGAGATGGGGTTATGTTTAGGCTGATTATCTCCTATGTGAAAAGTACCTTCAGCTGTTAGAAATTCTCATTAGTTTAAAGCCCATCTAGGAATCAAGAATTCTTCTGGCTGTCTAGTTTCTGCTCAAGAATATGTTTCCCAATTATTTCGTCTGTTAGCTGGGCATCAGGATCTTCTTTCCTAATCTGAAATTGACCGGGGCTATTGATGATTCGGAATTCGCAGTAAAGAGAGCTAAATATAAAGACAGGGAAATGGAGCTCCGAACTTTAATTAATAGATTTGAACAGGATGCCTCTGCTGACATGGTATCGGTGGAAAATCTTATGAAATTTGGTAAGGCAGCGACTGAAGTATTCCGTGATGGAACGATTCAGCAGAAGCGAATGATTCTAAGTTGTCTTGGCTCGAACCTCTTACTTAAGAACAGAAAGCTTGAAATTTCCTTGGATAAGCCCCTTTTATTGTTAAAGGAGATTAATGATTCATTGAAGGGTAATGAGGCAAAAAATAGCACGCTCGAACCTGCAGAAGAGCCCATAAAAAAAGGGACTTACAGTGGTTTTAACACCATAAATCCCTTAGTGCTCCGCGAGTAGGGCTCGAACCTACAACCCTTCGGTTAACAGCCGAATGCTCTGCCATTGAGCTATCGCGGAATCAAAATTTGAGCTGTAAAAATATATATTATTTTAACATTTGTCAAGCTTTATTTTAAGAAAAACCAAATTTACTTTACTTTTTCTTAAATCTCATCGTTTGCTAAGAACATCAAAAATATGTCTTAAATATAACGAAATTTCTGCCAAAAATTCAATTTCATTTTATCCATATTTCAAAAATTTTTTTGTAATAAAATTTGTAAGATAGGGGAAAAATAGTTGACAAAAGCGGTAATTTTACTTACCATTAGAATCGAAATGTGGTTTTTTTAACAAACATAGGAGATACAGTGGACGATTCTGGCGGAGATAAGCGTAGCTTATTTAGGTCGAAGAATTTATCTCGAAGTATTCTCGAGGTTCAATCTCCGGGTTTGTAAAAAATTCTCTTATTCCATTCCGAACTTGCTCGCGTAGATTGTACCTCCCATTAGGTGTTTGAGAAATATTATAAAGCTTTTCTGATTTATTCTCTTTAGCATTCTGTTTTTGCTCTGGCTGTGCTGTGTTCGTGCACCTGGCAAATTGGTTTGGCTTGCTGTATCCTCTTTTTAACTTACTTAAATTGAGACGTACAGAGCAGCTCTAGAGTAATTCGATCGGAAATATTTTAAGCTTTACATAAGAATATTGATTTTCCCATTGCTCCATAAAAGGAGGAACTTATGCAATTTATCAGCTTTGATTTCAGCAGAGTTGTTAACAGCAAGATATTTTCGCATGATTACCAGATCATTGGTAAACTGAAAGATTTGGCTGTTACTAATGATATAAGAAATCCCCGCGTAAGGGCTGCCAAAATTAAAACTAATGATGGAATGAAATTCATCAACTGGGATCATATTACTATGAGCAAGCAGAAGGGAGATTTCCACTTTGTCTGCAGCCAGTTTGAGGAAATAAATGTCGAGGAGGACCTCATACTTCTTAGTAAGCATGTCCTTGATAAACAGATCATCGATGTTAATGGCAGAAAAGTAGTCCGCGTAAACGACGTGCGTATGGTACTGCTCTCTTCAGGATTATTCGTCGTTGCCGTTGATATTGGGACGGAAGGACTCTTCAGACGGCTTGGCATTGCTAAACCTATAGCAAAGGTTGGAATTAAACTCCCTTCTAAACTAATTCTCTGGAATGACGTTGAAACAGTCTTTTCAGGAAATGAAAATATTGTCCTTTCAAAAACTTATAATAAATTAAATACACTACACCCCTCTGACCTGGCAGATATTATCGAGGACTTCGATACTAAGACAGGTATGACTATCTTCTCTCACCTTGATAATGCGCGCGGCGCTGATGTACTCGAGGAGATGGAAGAGGAGACTCAGCTCAAAGTTAT
>JAUZPB010000078.1 GCA_030706145.1 Bacteroidota bacterium | reverse complement strand
GGACAAAATTTACAAAAATCCAAGTAATTCTCAAAAATTGTCTGCCAGAAAGAAATATACCTCAAAGTCACTTAATTTATTATGAAGAAATAATCGACAAAATAAATCCCCCACAACTTGAAGAAGTAATATCTTTTAGGAGCGAGTAAAAAGTAATTGATCAGATAGGGAGTGTGTGCTTTAGACAGAAATTATTTCAAGACTAGATTTAATTTTCTCGAATAATTTACGACAATTAAAGAAATGGGGAAAAACTGAGACTGCAAAATAGTTTTTTTTTTGCATCAGCGAATTTAGACCAGATAGTCAATCATAGGTTCTTTAAAAACAAAAAAGCCTCGAAATCAAAGATTTCAAGGCTTTCTGTGAGCACGGGTGGGCTCGAACCACCGACCCTCTGCTTAAAAGGCAGATGCTCTACCCCTGAGCTACGTGCCCATTGTGTTTTTGAGATCACAAATATAAGAATTAATTTACAAAATACAAACTACAATTTTATTTTTTTTGAATATAGGTCAAAAATTTGCCCTTTCGTATTTACCCCGAATTTCGGATTTTTGTATGATTTTTTAAGGTTTTTTTATATATTTGCCCAAAATTGGAAATATTTAGCCAATAATGAAAAAGAATTCCCGTATACTGATAGTTGATGATGATGAGACTTTATGCTATTTGCTGAAAGAAGAACTTCTTTCTGAAGGCTATACCGTTGATGTTGTTTATGATGGTAAATATGCGATCGATAGTATAAAAAACAAGAATTTTGATCTCCTGTTACTAGACCTGCAAATGCAGGAAGTTACAGGTGAGGAAGTTCTTAATTTTATTAAGAGTTATGCACCTAACCTCCAGGTAATCATTCTTACTGCCAAATCGGAAATGCGCGTGGCAATAGAATGCATAAAGAAAGGAGCATATGATTTCATCTCGAAGCCATATGATTTTGATGATTTGCTCCTTACAATCAACCGTGCACTTGAGCACAAGGATCTCCTTGTAAAAAACACAATCCTTTCCTCAAAAGTTGACCAGAAGGTCTCTTCAAAAATAATAGGCGAAGGCAAGCAGATACAGCACACGATAAATCTTGCACTAAGAGCCGCAAAATCGGATTCAAATATACTTCTTGAAGGAGAGACTGGTACAGGAAAGGAGCTGTTTGCTGAGTTTATACACCGTAATTCTGAGAGGTGCGATAAACCATTTGTAATAGTAAATTGCGCTTCACTGCCCGATCAGCTGATTGAAAGTGAGCTTTTTGGACATGAAAAAGGTGCATTTACAGATGCTAAGGCTCCAAAGCAGGGATTAGTTGAAATAGCCGATGGCGGCACACTCTTTTTAGATGAAATAGGTGAAATGTCTCTTACACTCCAGCCAAAACTGCTCAGGTTTCTTGAAAATGGAGAATACAGAAGAGTTGGAGGTGTTGTAACACTTAAATCAAACGTAAGAGTCATTGGAGCTACAAATAAAAATCTTATTGAAGAGTCTGAGAAGAAGAACTTCAGACGCGATCTTCTCTTTAGACTTAATGTTATAACTCTTACAATTCCACCTCTTCGTGATAGAGGAGACGACATACTTCTTCTGGCTAACCATTTTCTTGCTTTAAAATCATCTGTAAGGGATCCCAAAAGATTATCAAAGGCAGCCGAAGATACTCTAATGCGCTATAAATTTCCCGGAAATGTAAGAGAACTGCAGCATATTATAGAACGGGCAATCATATTTGCAGAAGGCAATATAATAAATCCTGAAGAACTGAATCTTCCGGCAGCTTATTTTTCTTCTTCACCTTCCAAAACCGACCACAACTACTCTACATTCACCGAAGAAGAAGATGACCAGGAGGAACAGCAGGCAATTAAATCCCTGGACGATATGGAAATGCTGCACATTAAAAAAGCGCTTGATTTCAACAACTGGAACCGCGAAAACACGGCCAGAATACTTGGAATCAGCCAGAAGACATTGTATTCAAAAATATTAAAGTACAATTTGAAACAATATGAGTAATAGCCAGTTAGAAACTGGTCTTGAAAGTTCCATACTCATTCAAAAAGAATGGGAAAACATCCTGACACTGCTCTTAAAAGATAATTCCATTGATATTCTTGCTGATGAAATCTTAAGACGTAAAGTCAACCTTACCGGGAGTGATCTTGGAATAGTTTTCTTTATGGATGATAAAATAAGGGAACAGATAGACCATAGAAAATATGATGAAGATGGTTCACTTAAAGATCCGTGTAATATTATTAATGAGCTCCGTTCAAATCTCAGCTTTATATCCGAATGGCTTAAAATAAACAAAAAGCCTCTTGTCATTCATAAAAATGATACAAATAATATTGGTCATATTTTAACCGATATCCTAAATAAACCAGAAATTGTAGTAACAGCAAGTTTCATAGAAAACTCACTGCTTTGTGTTACAATCGTAGCAAGGTCAAATGGAAGTTATTCCCCATATGACATAGACCATCTTGGGCAATTTGCCTCTTTGCTTGCATTTTCAATTCACAATGCTCAAACAAGAAACCTTAACAGCGCACTTGAAAATAAGCTTCTTCAGTCTCAGAAACTTGAGACAATAGGAAAACTTGCAAGCGGAATGGCTCATGATTTCAACAATCTTCTTTCAAGCATTTTCGCAAGCCTGAACCTTTTGAAAAAGAAGCTCAAAGACAAACCCGAGGTCAATTATTTACTTGATAACATTGAAAATTGTTCTATCCGTGCTGCAGATCTGACAAAGGGGTTGTTATCCTATGGAAAGCCAACTCCCAAAAGGAAAACCTTGATAAAACCGCAGGACCTGTTAAAAGAACTTCTTAGTGTTGTACAAAGGACTTTCCCTAGTACTATAAATATTGATTTTAATTCCCAGCCTGATCTATTAGATATAATGGGAAATGCAACGGAGATATATCAGGTGTTGCTTAACCTTGCAATAAATGCAAAGGAAGCAATAAAGGCAGATGGTAAGATCACAATAAGAGCAGAGAATTTTACAATTGACGATAAAAATATATTTGATTTCCCTCTTCTAAAGAAAGGCGATTATGTCTGCTTTTCAATCATAGATTCAGGCGAAGGTATAAGTGAAGAGAACCTGACAAAGATATTTGATCCATATTTCTCAACAAAGCAAAAAGAAACAGGTTCAGGCTTAGGACTTTATGTTACATATGGGATAATAAAAGCTCATAATGGCTACATAGACGTAAAGAGTAAGATCAATCAGGGAACCCGCTTTGATGTTTATATTCCATCTTTCAAAAAACCTTCGGCTAAAAAAGTACCAGTAAAGGCAGAAAAGATCATTCTGCTTGCAGATGATGAAATAATGCTAAGAGATATACTTGCCGAGCTGCTTGAGTCCTATAATTTTGATGTTATTACTGTTCAAAATGGTACAGAGGTTCTGCGTGTACTTACAGAGGAGATAAAAGTCGACCTTTTAATAATAGACTATAAAATGCCAGAGATGGATGGACTAACGTGCATAAAAAAGATCCGTGAACTAAAACTTGATACACCCGTTATTTTATCTACAGGCAGTACATCTGCTTCACAGGACCGGGAGTTCGAGAAGTTAAAAATAGATATGATATTAAACAAGCCCTACGAATTTGATAAGATGCTCGGAGCAGTACAAAAACTTATCTAGCTTTGAATCATTAGCTTATAATTATGAGTGTTGAGTTAAATTCCTTTTTTCTTTCAACTCAACACCCCTTCAAAAAACAGCATTTTCATTTAAGGCTTTTCTTCATTTGGAGAGTCTAGGTCAACCATTTTTATGTTATTGACATAGGGTGAAAAGTTTGGATTTTTGATGGCCTTAAACTTTTCAAGCACTACATTAATATCTTTTATAGCAGTTTCAATAAATCCAATCTTCTTTAATATAGACTCTCTTGATATTTCTTCCTTGCTAACTTCCCTTTTTATTGCGGCTGTTGACAGGTTTATTAGCGTCAAAGGCTGTTTTATCTCATGATTAGCCGTCACTACAGTTGCAGCAAATGTGTTAACCTTCTCCAGTTCAAGGAGCATCTTATAGGACTCTCTAAGTTTAAGTGCGGAGTTGATCCTTGCCAGAAGTTCAACCTTATTAACAGGTTTTCTAATATAATCGAAAGCCCCCGCCTGCAGTCCTTCCTTTGTTCCTTCTGCTTCCGTCTTAGCAGTTACGAGTATAACGGGAATATCCTTTGTTATAGGAGTATTTGCCAGAGTCCTGCAGACCTCAATTCCGTTAAGGCCTGGCATCATTACATCGAGTAAAACCAGATCCGGCAACTCATTAAAGGCTCTTTCAAGGCCCGTCTGTCCATCGTAGGCTGTGATGACCTCATAGCCTTCTCTTTGTAATCTATCCTGCATTAAAAAGACACTATCAGGATGATCATCAATAACCAATATCTTTTTTTTCATTTCTATAACTGTAAAATTTTTATTGAATGATCTATTTTATGTTATATATTAACTTTATAGGTTTCATTTATGCTGCAAGGAGCTTTTCAATTTTAGAAATTAGCATTCCAGCGTTAACAGGTTTTGGAATAAAGTCATTGAATCCATTTCTTATTAAGATCTCTTTTTCATCTATCATGGCTAGTGCTGTAAGTGCATAGACAGGAATTTCTAAATTATTCCCATTTGCTCTTATCTTTTTAATGGTCTCAAATCCGTCCATCTGAGGCATCATTATATCAAGCAGTACCAGATCGGGAGTAAATTGTTCAAGAGCAGAAAGACATTCAATGCCGTTCTTTGCAAATACAGGTTCACACCCACTCTGGCGCACTATTTCCCCTACTGTAAAAAGTGTATCTTCATCATCATCAACAACCAGAACTTTACTCTTTAATAGTGTGCTTTCTTGCTGATCCTGCTGCTGCAGGTTATTATCATTCGATGTATCGGTTTCTGCAGCCGATTCCAGCCATAAGGTTGATGTATCTTCTTCGGGCAGACCTTCTTCAAGATGAATCCTGTCTTTAATTGTTTTAAGCACATCTATCGGATGTCCTTTTGCCTTTAAGGCAGCCCTTTCAATACTATTATTCAACTGATATGCTTCCTGTTCGATCTTCTGTTCAGAAAGGCATAGTATAAGAGGAATATCCCTTGTTTCTACTGAGTCTTTTAACTTCTTTAGTAAAGAGATCCCATCAGACTTTGGCAGAGAAATATCTATTAATACAAGTCCAGGCTGAATGCGTAAGACAGATTTGAAAGCTGTTAAAGCATCGTTTACATAATGAACATCACAGCTATCCAGGGCACAGTTATTTAATGCTTCAATATCTTTTTCATCCTTACCAATGTAGAGAATACTTTTTATCTCTTTATGTGTAGAATTCTGAAGCTTACCTACAAGGTTATTTAAAAGATCAGTATCCAAAGGCTTAATCAAATAGTCATAGACCTCAAGACCAAAGCCAGTATTAAGTTCATCTAAGATTGAAATCAGAACAACTGGAATATCTATAGTCAAAGGATTTGTCTTAAGGGACTTAAGGAGTGCCCATCCTTTTTCTTTTGGAAGGAAAATATTCAGAACAATAATAAATGGCTGAAACTCTTGTGCCTTTTGAAGAGCCTCATCTGTATCAAAGGCTTCAATAACTGAATAATTCTTTGAGGTCAGATAATTTCTAATTATAGACTGATGTTCTTTGTTATCATCTATTACAAGGACGCTCTTAGATGGAGCATCTAAAGCATTATCTAGCTTGCCATTAGTATTTATTGATTGGCCGCTATTTGTCTTTGTTTCATTTTCAGATAAAAGTTCTACCGGAACAACGAGTGAAAAAACAGAACCAGAGCCCAGGTGGCTTTCACATTCCAGTTTTCCATTTAGCAGCTCGGCATAGCGTCGGCTTATGGCAAGTCCAAGACCTGTACCATTATATTTTCTTTTGGAGCTGCCATCTACCTGGCGGAATTCCTCAAAGATCAGTTCCTTATCTTTATCTGCAACACCAATACCTGTATCTGATACTTCAAACCTTAGTGATTTATCATCTTCAGAAAAAGAAGCACTAAGTTCAACATTTCCCTTTTCTGTAAATTTAATTGCATTACTAAGTAGGTTAATTAGTATCTGGTTTATCTTAAACTTATCTGAGATCACCTTACAATCTACCTGTGTCTGGTCAGATATCTTAAAGCTCAAATCCTTGTTTTTAAGAAGCGGAGAGATCTGCAGGTCAATATCGTTTAATAGTTCACTTATTGCAAAGCTTTCCACCTGAAGTTCCATTTTTCCGGCTTCAAGCTTTGAGAAGTTCAGTATGTCGTTTATCAGGTTCATTAGCCTGTTACCATTGCGAAGAACAATCTCAAGCTTTTCTTTGCTTGGTTTTGATGTGCTCTTTTCATTTAAGACCAGTTCAGTAAGACCGAGTACTGAATTTAGTGGTGTTTTAAGCTCATGAGACATGCTGGCCAGGAACTGAGATTTATGTGTTGCAGCATCGAGTGCTTTTTCTCTTTGGAGTTCAAGCTCCTCTGCTTTTTCTTTTAGCTGCTTATGCAGTTCAAGAAGAGTCTTGTTCTGGTCCTTTATTTGCTCATTCTGTTTCTGATATTCTTCGTTAAGTTTTTTGAGTTCATCTACAAGGTTTGTCAGCTGTCTGAAAGCATTTGCATTGCTTAAGCCAATTGCAAGCTGATGATGGATATTATTAAGATATTCTTTTGCACCATCTTTGATCTGGCCAATTGAAGCCAGTTCTAAAATTGCAATTACTTTCTTGTTATATATTACAGGCATAATAATAAGGTGTCTTATTTCAAGACTAGCCAGGCCTGTATGTATCTTTGGAAAGTTTTCATCAAACTTAAATTCAACAGTCTCGTTTTTCTCAATTACACTGCTATAGAGGTCAATGCGAGTGCCCGGAATAGTAAGCTCATTTTTCAGTCCATAAGAAGCAATAAGCCTTAGTTCTTTTCCTTCAACCATAAGAAGTCTGCCAACGGTATAGCCAGTTGCATTTATTATCTTCGTAAGAGCAGCCTCAGAAATTTCATCAAGAGCAGGGTTCTGATTAATAAGAGCAATAAAATCGGTATATTCATTTTTTGCATTCTGGTTTTTCTCGATTACATCGAGCATGCTATTAAAAACCATACCCAATCTTCCAAGCTCATCTTTTGTAAGCATTGTAACTCTATGACTTAAGTCGCCGCTTCGTGTTATGTCGGCAGCTTTAGAAAGGTGGGTTATCTGCTTTCTTATTTTCTCAGTAAATATTAGAGCCAGAATAAGAGAAAGTGTAATTCCAGTAAGTCCAATAATAAAGATAAGATTATTAATATTTTCTCTCAGGTCGGCAGCTTCAGGAAGTGTAGAAAATATTAGAAACCTAATATTAGTTTTAATATATGGAAGATCCCTTGGTGTGTACAGAGTTGCAAAGAGGTCAGCCTTTTCGAGTTCCTCATTTGCAATACTATAATTATCCTTATTAGAAAGTTCCTTTGAGAGCCGAATTATTTCAGGGAGGAATTTCTGATTAACAGAATTGTTTGAAGTAGCTACTGCAGAATTATCATGCAGAATTGAAATATCGGCCCGCATTCTCTTTGACAAATTATCAAGAAGATCTGAGTTTAATATTCTGCCATAGTAAAATACTGACCCATCTTTCCCTTTATATTGCTTCATGATAAGATTCGGATAGAGTTCAGAAAATTCCACGATGGAATTAAACTTTTCTCCGGACTGAAGAGAAGGTTTTATTAAGACAAGCGAAGGTTTTACAGTCGAATCAGAATTGGCTTTAATTATAAAGTCCACCTTTGAATCCTGAAGATCGGTAGACTCATTTAGCTTATTAGAAGTTGCCAGTCTCAGGAATTCATCGTCGGTATCCTGAATAATTGATTGCAACAAGTAAATAAAATCTTTAGCAGAATCCATCAGGTTTCTGGAGGGTTGAGAATAAATTATTTTTCTTGTTACAGAATAGAAAGCAACTGTAGAGCTAACAAAGACTAAGACAACTATTACGAAGTTAATTAGAAGAATTCTAAAGCTAATCTTCATGTTCTATTTCTTTCTGCAGGACCTTTCTAATTGTTATTAAAAGTTCGTCAAAATCATATGGTTTACTAATAAAGTCACTCGCGCCCATTTTTGCCGAATCTATAGCACTTTTTACATCCGCATAAGCAGTCAGTACAATTACCTTTATGTTCATTTTCTTTGCCCTAAGAGTTTCAAGCACATAGAACCCATCCCTGACAGGCATTTTCAGATCCAAAAGAATCAAATCTACTTGTCTGCCTGAGGATAGGAATTCAAAAGCTTCATCGGCGCTATTAACAGAATTAGCATTATAACCGATCTCAGTTAATTCTTCCCGGAGAACTGTACAGAGGTTTACGTCATCATCAACAATCAAAATTGATTCCATTTTGGCCCTATTTATTATCTTTGTTTAAGGTTTTATAAGTCTGTAATTTATCTTCGTAATTTTTAAGTTCTTCTTTAATTAGATTCTCCCCTTTTTTAGCATTGACCCTTTCCTTCAAAGTTGGAAGCAGTTCAGCTTTTAAGAGAATAATAACCTCTTTCTTTTTAACTTCAGTTGCGTCACTTCCAGTAAGGTATCTAATACCCAGGAACCACCAGGGAAGGTCTTTAAGAAAAGGTATTCCGTTTCTAACTTTAGTTTCCTCATTGATGAAAAGTCCACCTATTACAGTTTCCTCGTGGTTTAACATGAGGACCTGTGTATTAGCAGAAGTCTTTCTGATCTCAGTAGATAACTCCGAAGGAAAAGCTGAACTTCTCTCAACATTAAGTTTAAGTAGAACATAATCTATATTTTCTTCTGTGTAAATATACGGAGTTACTTCAATAATAGAACCTGAGGAGAAGAATTTTTCTACTATATTTCCCGAAAAATCTTTTTGTTTAATAGAAAAGTCCGAACCTATTTGAATTCTTCCAGGTTGATTATTTCTAACACTAATCGAGGGGCTTGCAATAATTTCGCCCAGGTTTTCTTCTTCAAAAAGCCTGAACATTGCAGTAGCATCACCTGTAAATTTTCCAAGCTTAAAGTTTGTTCCAATGGAACTCAACGAAAAGTCATTTGCTTTCTGAGTCGAAGAACTTGAGCTGCTACTTGAGCTGCTGCTAGATGAACTAGAAGACGAGTTCGTAGTAAAAGTCTGCAAGTCACTTCCTAAAGTAACGCCTTTTTGAGAAAGGAGGAACTGCCAGTTGATTCCACTATTTTTCATCTTTGTAACATCAGCCTCAAAGAAGACAGCCGAGATCTTAACTTCTCTTGAATTTACGGGAGCATAAGTATCAGTGGCCTTTATTTCAGTTGGCGCATTTTTTTGTTTAATAATAATTGCATCTGCTTTTTCCTCGTACATAAGATTAGCATACTGAACAATTATTGTGAGTGCTTTTTTAAACTGGATCTGTGTAAGTTCAATTCCAATTGGAGCGTCACTTTTAACAGTAGAGACAATTGACTTTCCTGTAGTCTTTTCGCTTACCTGGTTTAATACCTCTATAGCTTTATTATAGGGAAGGTTTTCCGAAAGTGTAACCAGTTCCTCTGGATTTACATAACCGCTAAGCTGTTTTTCTAAATCTCTTTGAGCAAAGAGAGGAATTGTAATAAAAAGAAACAATATGCCTATAAATAATTTTTTCATTTTACCTTCTCTTCCGATTTTCTTCTTTCTCTAATTTCAAATATACTTTTTCTATTATTCCGCCTTTGTTAAGAATAAACGTAACCTGATTAGAATCATAATCAATCTTAGTCAGATAGCCCAAATAAACCGGATCTCCTTCCATGAGCATATATGTTTGTCCTTTTGTATCAGATATAAATGCGCCATCTGGTACAATTGCAAGCAATTTTGCACCTGTAACATCAGGAAGGTCATCCGTATTAGGAGGAAGCTCATTTCTGATAAGCGGATAAAATACGTTGTAAAGACCTTTAGGTTTCAATTCATTTTCAACAATCTCAGTAGTAGAGAATCTGCCATCATCAGCAAAGTAAATATTTGCTATAAAATTAAAGTTAACCAGGTGATGAGGGACAGACTCTTTGTCAGTCTGCACAGTAGCTGTCATTGACAGTTCCTTAATCTTTTTAAGTTCTTTACTGTGCTCAATACCATAGAGCAGTTTGTGTATATCATTAAAGTCACCTACCCCCGAGACCTTGTAAGCAAAATAGTTATAAGACTTCTCCTTTTTCATCTCTTTGTATTCAACGTCTATATGAGTCTGCTGAGAAAAGTCGAAAGAGACCTTATTAACAAAATCAAAGAAGTTTGTTTGTGTAAGCTGTTTCGGAATAATAAATTTTCTTCTTGAAAGAACGGAATCCACAACCATTGCTCTTTTCTTTACATCCTCCAACTGCAGCCTGAGGTCTTCGGTATTAACGCTGTTGCGGCGCAATTCGCTTAGCTGCTTTTCCTGTTTTTTGATCTTACCTTTCTGATACACATAGCTATAAATGCTGCCTGCAGCAACAATAAAGAGTAAGATCCCAACCAAGCCTAACGTATTTTTAATCTTACGACTCATTCATCTTTTCCGGAAAAATTATTTAAATCGAAGTTTAATGTAAATTTATATGCATTCCTGTCACGCAAGGACTCATATACAATACTTTTTAGCAAACCATTTTTCGTTGATTCTGTAAAATCTGTCAGCACGCCTCTGTTAAGGCCATAACCAGTAAGAACGATTTGATTATTAGGAGCTGGCTGAACAGAAGTAACCCACATATTTTTTCTAGCTGCTGCAAAGAAAGAGATCTTCTCTGTCATTCTGCTCCAAACCTCGGTGCCGCTTGCAGCTGAATCTAAAATGGCCTGTGTTCCGCCAAGGTTATCAATCTTTGTCTGAAATTCATTTATCTGATTCAAAATCAGTTGATTCTGCCTTTGTATATCGGCAAGCTTTGTTATTTCTTTCTGGTTAGCGCTTATCGTCTTTCCATATTCAATAATTGTCTTTGTAAAGAAAAGTGTGCAAATAAACAGCAGAGGGAGAATCATAAAGGCATGCCAGCCGAACTGGAAAAATTTCTGATCGTCCTTTACATATTGAGGCAGAAGATTTATACCCTGGTATTCTTTTGCAAGTTCGTCTAAATATTCAAATGCAACTGAAATCGGGATGCTAAAGGAAGAGATCTTTTCCTTATCTTCATCACTTATTTGGCTAAGGTCTATTCCCTCAAAATCTAGTTTATTAACATTTGCCTCTGGGAATGTACCATAGAAAGAAAGTATAAGGTTTTCCGAATCGTCCTCGCCGCATAGAATAACATTATCAATCCTGGGTATACCGCCGTTTTCCATTTCAAGAAGGATCTTGGAGAAGTAAACATCATAGGTATGCAGGTTCATAGTACCAACGTCGAGTGTAGCACCTATGTGTTTCAGCTTTTTTCCCTGCAGGAAAATAAGCTTGCTGTATTCTTTACCAATATAGACTATAAGGGAATAGTCATCGGGGAAAAATTTCTTTCTTTTTGCTACATAATAAGCAAGTGAAAGGTCTGCGCTTTTAACAGAAGGTATCTTATAGGAGCGCTGGCGGCCATTTAGTCCGGCCATTGAGTTAATAAGTCTAATTACACCAATTTCGCCATCGGCAAAAACAGAAAGCAGCTGACCACCGGCAAGCTCTGTATAACCAATATTTTCCTTTTCAACTGTGATATTTTTTGTCTTCTGAATCTCTTCAATTATTTCCTGAAGTAATTTTGAAGAGTTGTTTTCCTTGGATCCTTCATAAATATGGTAATGAAGGGCAGGTTCAGTAATAGCAGGGATAAATTCGCAGTTGTTAAGTTTAAGTCCGCTAAGAGCATTGTTAAGCAAGCCTTCATTGGAGACAGAAAGAGCATTTACACCGCTTGAGGAAGTATCATCTCCAATTGCAAACTCACCAGACATTCCCTCCAGGCTTATAGAAGCAAATGACTGTACATCTGCAGTCTTCTGCTGCATAATATCAAAGTCGGATACTTTAAGAAGCTTTACCGTCTCTTTTTCTTTTGAAACCACAGCAACTTTTGTATCATTGCCTTCACTGTATATACATACTAAAGTCTTCATCTTCTACACTGCCGCAAGTAATTGTTGCATTCTTTGTTTATTATTAGAATAGGCCATTGCATTTTCCAGGGAGATCTTCTTAGAGAGATACAACCTCTTTAAGTCCTGTTCCATGGTATTCATTCCAAATTGTCCACCCTGGTTAATCATCATGTAAATTTCACTTGTATTATTGTTTTTTATAGCAGCCCTAACGCTTGCATTAACGACAAGTACCTCTTTAGCTAAAACACGTTTTCCATCAAGACTTGGTACAAGTTTTTGAGATACTACAGAGACAAGCACATCGGCCAACCTGTTGCGCACTCTTTCCTGTTCAGATGGATGGACCTCGGCAATAATTCTATCTATAGATTCAACAGCAGAAGAAGTATGCAGAGTTGAGAATACTTTGTGACCGGTATCAGTAACTTCCAAAGCTGCCATAATCGTATCAGGATCTCTCATCTCACCTATTATTATGATATCAGGGTCCTGCCTTAAGGCTTGAATAACACCTTCTTTAAAGGAGAGGACATCGCGCCCAACTTCCCTGTGTCTGATTATGCATGCTTTAGATTTATGGACATATTCAATAGGAGCAGCAATAATAACAACATGAGCCGGATCAGAGGCATTATGCCAATCAACAATAGCATCTAGTGTTGAGGATTTTCCCGAACCAGTTATACCAGTAATCAGGCTAAGTCCCTGTTTTACATAAGAGTGACTCAAAATTTTAAGAACAGCCGGATGGAATCCAAGTGACTCAATAGGACGCACCGTTGAGGAAATAGCTCTCATATTTAATGCCAGACAATCCAGGTCCAAATAAGCGTCGGCTCTGAACCTCACATCTTCATTTTTTCTTTCGTAACGGAATGTATAAGAGAAGTCAATGTTTCTTGAAACTGTGAGGCTTGATCTCTGATTTTCATTTAAAAGATTCAGTATAAGCACAGCCATTTCATCAGCAGTAAACGGGGGCATATCTTGCAGTGGCTGCTTTTTGCCAAAGATCCTAAGCCAAACATATCCATTTGTGCCGTGTCCGCCAAATTCAATATCTGAAGCATCACGTTCGATCATGACCGTTAAAAGCTTATTTATCATGCTCCAGAGAAGTTCTTTATCCTTATCGCCAAGCCTGTCAAAGTGCTCGATCATATAGGTTATCCTGTCAGGACCGAAAATCGTAGGAGGAATTATTCCCACAAAATTAGCAAGTATCTTTTTAACCTCGTCAACCATTAACTTCTCTTTTATTAAATTGTTTATTGATTATCACCCGGATTCAAAATATAAATTGGGGAAAAATTTTAGTCTTACTTATAGTTTCAAAAAATTTTTAGGCCTTAGGCTTTTTTCTTTTCAGAATTTAGCAGTTGCCTTTTTACATCCTGGTGCACCTAATTACAAGTAATTTTTACCATTTTACCTTGTCATTTTTTCCTAATCGTCTGTCGTTGAAGCCATTACTTCTTGTATGGAAGTAAGTCCAAGTTTAACTTTTTCCAGACCTGCCTCTCTTAAAGTAAGCATGCCATCTTTCTTTGCCTGAAGCCTTATATTCTCTTCATCAACATCGTCACCAGCCTGTACAATAAGCTGTCTTATTTCTCTTGTAAAGTATAGTGCTTCATGAACGGCAATACGTCCTTTATATCCGGTATTACCGCATTTAGGGCAACCCACGGGCTCATAGATCTCATAGTTTCGCCACTCATCAACATTAAGTCCTGCAGAGGCCATGAGGCTATGGTCAAAGTTATTGACTCTTTTTTTGCAGTCACATAATTTTCTTACTAACCTCTGGGCAACAATAATATTAATTGCATAGGCTATCAAAAATGGTTCAATGCCCATTTTATAAAGTCTTGAGACTGCACTTGGAGCATCGTTTGTGTGGAGAGTTGAAAATGTAAGGTGACCTGTGTTTGCAAGTTTAATAGCAACTTCAGCTGTTTCCTTATCGCGCATCTCACCTACAAGAACAATATCGGGGTCATGACGAAGTATAGCTCTTATGGCCTGTTCGAAATTCATTTTATGGCCTATCTTAAGCTGTCTTGCTCCTTCAATTACGTATTCGACAGGATCTTCGACCGTAAGGACATTAACCGTTGGGTCAATAACCTGGTAGAGTGCTGCAACCAGTGTTGTACTTTTACCGCTTCCTGTAGGGCCAGTTAAAATAACCATACCCTGTGGTTTAGTTATTGCCTTAACAAAAGCATCATTTGCATAGCCTGTAAGGCCAAGTTTGCTTAAATCCTTAATTACCTTTCTATCATCAAGGATACGAATTACGATAGATTCAAATTTATTTTTCAGTTCTGTACCTACCATTGGAAGTACAGAGACTCTAAAGCGTATAGTATGGTTATCTATTTCACGCTGAATAAAGCCATCCTGAGCTTTTTCGCGTTCGAACCTGTCTAGTCCCTTTGCACGGTCTTTTACAACTGCAATTACAGCCTCAGGCCATGTATTTTCCTGAGTAAACCAAAGCTTAAGATCGCCATCAATTCTAAGCAGCACATCTGTTTTATTGCCTGTTTTGGGGACAAAGTGAATATCGCTTGCACCTTTTCTAACGCCTTCGATAAGCGCACCTTCAACAAGGTTAATGAGCGCACTTTTATTTATTTCAGCCTCAAGAGCCTCTTCATCTAATGAATCCTCCTTTGCTTCGATTGAGATTTCCTGGGGTGATTCCTCCATAGCCTTCAGGAATTCATTTTCAGGAGGGACTAGTATCTGAATGAGCCTCTGATAATCTTTTTTTCTTATATAGCTTACTTCATATTTCTTTGCATTAAGCGCGTATGCAATTTTTGTAATGCTTCTGTTTGTAGGATCAATAGCGGCCAGAATAAGTTTATCCTTTATCTTATCATCATATTGAAAAGGAATAACCTTATGTTCGAGCATTTGCTTCTTTAAGTCCTCAGGGCAGCTATTAATTACTTTCTTTATCTCTTCAATTCTAGATTCCGGGATCTCTTCTAGCTTAATATTAAGTTCACGGAAGGCATAAAGAATAGAAACCTGACGGAAAATAGTATCGTGATCGTAGTTAAAATCCTCGACCAGTATTTGTGCCAGGTTTCTTTTAACTTTACCTTCATCAGATTGTTTAATCTTTAAGGCTTTTTCCAGGGTTTCGACGTTAATTATACCCTTTTTTAAGAGCAAATAACCGATCTTATCGGTCATCTCGAGATTAGAATCGATCATAAAAAGAAACTCCGGAGATAATTAATCAAAAATCCCATAGCCGGATTTTTTGGACTGATCGTCGCTGTTTCGGCAGAGACCAAAGTAAGAAGTATCATAACGATCATAATAAACATTGCAATAAAGACCTGAATAAGTTCTATCATATTTTTCATTTTATAAGTAGTTTCACTCTCATAGTAATTGGCAAGCTGAAGAGCAGTATTCTTTATTGTTCCAGTCTCTTCGCCAGAATGAAACCTTGAAATAGCAGTTTCAGTAAAGACCTCTGTTGCAGCAAAAGCATCAGTAATTCCAATTCCTTTTTTAACCATAAGTGGAATAGCCAGGTTCTTTACTCTATCTTCAAAATAAGCATTACCCGTTGCCTCAGCAGCAATCCTAACAGGTTCAATACTTTCAGCCGAACCGCTATACATTGTATAGAAAACCCGGCAAAATACTTCAATATATGTTTTATGAATAAGCTTACCCATTACAGGCATTTTCATCATGAGCCTGTGGGCAACCAATTTACCTTTTGGAGTAGAAGCCAGGCGCCATAGGACAACAGGAGGAATAATAAGCACAGCTCCAATGAGCAATTTATTATTCATAAGGAAATCGCTCATTTTAAGTGTAAAGGCTGTCATTGGCGGCAGGGCTATACCAAATTTTACAAACAGTTTTGCAGTTTCAGGGAAAATATATCCCACATAAAACAATACAGCAAGAAGCAATACGAAAACCGTGACAAGAGGAGTAATAAGAGCACTGCGAAGATTTTTCTTAAATTCCTGTCTTCTTTCGAGAAATTTAGCCGTAGCGCGATATATCTCTGTCATGTTACCACTCTTGGAAGCGAGTCCAAGCATATAGGCTGTAAATTTTCCGAAAACAGACTGGTATCTTAAAAAGGTTGCTTCACTATCGGCACCTTTTTTAAGCTCATTATTAATATCTTTAAGAGACTCTCTTAAGGTTTTATTCTGAATATCATTAATAAGTAAAGTCATTACTTCATTATAAGGGAGTTTCTGTTCCAAAAGCTCTGCGCTGATCTTGACAAATGAAACAATCTCTGCAGTGGGAGGTTTCATGTTAAAGTCAAGAAATTTTCTATTTACCGATACAACATTGTAGCCAAGCTTATTAAGAGCTGCAACAACCTCGCCTTTGGTAAAAGCTTTCTGCTCACCGGTTACAGGTTTTTCTTTGCCTTTTCTGACCTTGTAAAGAAAAGTAGCTTTTCTTTCGATGGCCTTCAGCTTTAGCTGATTTCTTTCTGCAAGCTTCTGAATTTTCTTTTTACCTTCGCTTGCCGATTCGGCAGACAGTGATCCGCTTATTACCTGTCCATTAGCTTTCTCTGCTGAAAATCTAAATTCTACCATACGCTATAATCGAAGTATTATTTTATTTTTTAAATCCAATAGTTATTTAATCAAAAGTAAATGTGGCGTTTTTGATAAAGACATACATTTAGTCAGAAATATAGAAGAAAACAAAGGCTGAAAATATGGTTGGAATTGAAGAAAGAAAGCGTTATTGAGTAATACTGCATTATTCATATCTCGTCGGGATTCACACTGCTCTTCCAAACTTAACCTTCATCAGTTTCTGTTAGACTCATTAAAACCAGAACATTTACTATTATCACATACTCAAATAAAAATGGGCTATTAAAGTATTTTCGACTTATAATAGCCCATATGAACGCTTATACAAAAGTAAAGTTATTATGGATTTGTAACAGCCATTGTAACAGATGTAGGAGTTACTGTAGCTGTGATTACAATAGCACTTCCGTTAGCACCTTTTTCTGTACCAGTACCTGTTATAACGATCTGGCTAGCATCACCTGTACCAGCAACGTATGTTCCATTTCCTGTTGTAGCTAAGCTAGTTGGTACTGTCCAGCTTGCAAAAGAGTTACCACCGCCAGCTAATGCTGTTGGTTTTCTATAGAATTGCTGAGCCATTGATCCTAAATTCTGAAGATCACTCATTACAGCGTTCTTGTTTGATTCGACGCTGCTTGCAGAGAACATATTGATACCTACAACTACTGCGATACCAACTATGATAACGCCTAAAACGATAAGTAATAATTGTTGTTGACCCATTGTTTGACTCCTAGTATTTTAAGTTAATGATGTTATTTTGTGAACTTGTTTCTGTTATTTACTTCTCTATTTTTGTGCCAGAATTATTATTTGCTAAAAATGTCCTTTCTTCTGTTCAAAAGAGATCAGTCATTATTTGGATTTTACTATCTATTTAATAATAATAGTAAATATGACTGCGTGAATTCTGTTCAAAGGCTGAATATTGGTCAGTTTTAAGCTATTGCTTCTTCCATAATTTCAAAGAACAAAGTAAACTACCCGGTCACTTATCTTACTACAGGTTATTTTTACTTAGCGAAGCATCAGTCTTAAGTAAATATTACATGTAAGATTTTAAGAGTACATGTAATTTCAGACATTACTTCTGATGCTTCTCTAAAAGAGACCGACAAAATTTTAATGAACTACTTCTACCTGATATGTCTTAGCATAGACAGTTATCTTAACTTCAACCGGAGTTGAAGCAGTTACAACTTCATTTCCAACGGCACTGATTACAACATTATCTGTATTTACTGCTGCTGAATAAGTTCCATTTGCTGTAGTTGCAAGCGATGTTGGAATTGTCCATCCTGTAAAAGATTTATTTCCTCCTGCAAGAGAAGATGGCTTCATATAATACTGCTGAGCAAGTGCGGCAAGATTTACACTTTCGTTGATGATTTGATTTCGTTTAGTATCAACGGAATTTGCATGAAATAAATTAATTCCAATAAGTACGGCAATGCCCACTACAATTATAGCTAAGACTATCAATAACAATTGCTGCTGTCCCATAAGATCTCCCAACCAATTTTAACTTTAAACATTTCCGCCTGATTACTCCGCTTCATGTATCAAATACTAAACCAAAGAGAATTTTTGTTGATGATCTGATTGCGGTATCAAATTTGATTACTTATTAGATTTAACCTTGGTGAATTTATGTTTTTGCTTGGAATTCTCTCGCTTCTGCAGATATTAATTATTCCCGGGCTGGTTATATTGAAGCTCTTTAGGGTTAAGACTGCTAATATTATTCAGTCTTTTCTTTATTCTCTGGGATTAAGTCTATATGCAAACTATCTGGCCGTATTAATTCTTACGTGGCTGAAGATTTATACGCAGATGACTGTCTTTAGCTTATTTGCAGCAGAGATTATCATACTTGGTTACTTTTATATAAAGCAGGGACTAAGCATACCAGGACAAAAAACTATAAAAGAGTATTTTCTTCTTTTTCGCACTTACATTCAAAAGATGCAGCCTTTGCATAAGTTTGTTTTTCTTTCATCATGCATGCTTATGTTGTTCTTTATTTCTTTAATACCTGTAAGTACAGGAACTACATATTATTTTACAGACTCACTTTTACACTGGACAAGGTGGCCGCTAGCATGGGCTAATAATAGTTTTCCTACGGTAACAAGCCATTATCCACAGCTCTTTCCGACCAATCTATCTATTGTTTATTTATTTACAGGTCAGCCCGGCCTTCAATTTTTTCAAAAAGCACTAATGCCAGTTTTCTTTCTTGGTATACTGCTTATTTTTCTTGATCTCTCTTTTATAAAACGTTCACTTGTCCATCTGACAGGATTTTTAATATACAGTCTGTTTCTGATTATATTTTATAACTTATTATTTATTCTTGAAGTAAATGCTGACATACCTGTTTCGTTCTTTGCATTTCTTACGTTCTATACTATACTAAGAGAAGAAAAAGAAGGATTTGATGTAAAGACAATTATACTAGTTACTATCTTTGCTTCTTCTGCAGCAGATACAAAACTTGCAGGTGCATACATTCTATGCATAGCAGGACTTTGGGTTCTCTACATTTTTTATAAATACAGGAAAACTATCTCGCGCAAAGATTTTACGAAAATTGTTATTTCACTTTTTCTTGTCTTCTGCGGCAGTATATTGTGGTATCTGATAAGGCCAGTTGACATGGTAAACGGGCTTGACCAATCGGTCTATCTTCTGCCAAGCTACGGGACACGTTTTGTAAGAGCTGTGAATATGCTTTTCTACAGTGCTGGCCCTGTATTCTTTGTTTTTATATCAGTATGTCTTCTTGCTTCGTTATTTACAAAGGAAGCAAGACTGCTTGTAATATTTATTGTAGCACCTTCATCAATTCTCTGGGCATTTTTCTTCAGTACTGACTTCAGGAACTTAAGCTTTGTAATTCCTTTTATTGCTTACTGCTCTGCATATGGACTGCAGTATTTAAATAGCATACTTGTAAATCAAAAAACATCAGCAACAGGTACTGCTATTTCGCAAAGTAAAACTGCAGAGAGAAACAATTATTTATTTATAAATAGACTAAAGAATAAAAGAAAGTTTTTATTTTCTACAGGTATTTTATTACTTATAGCAGTTTTTATTTTAGCCGGGACAGATAGTTTCTTTAATCTTATTATCAATTCAGCGCATATTCTAAACAGATTTTATTTCAATAAATTTCGCGTAGTTTCAGTAACAGAGATAGGCTATTATAAATATGCCGAATATTACTCGGCATCAATAAGAGTATTCTGTATCTTAATGCTCGTAATATTAGTATTAAAATATTCCAGAATTAAACTATCATACCTTATTGTGCTTTTAACTTTAGCGGCTATAATTCTTAACTTCACTTTATTAAAGAAAGAAAACATTTGGAAGCACCAGGAAGAGGATTTAAGAATGGTAGACATTCATAATCTGCATTTTTTGATCTATCAATTCACGCATGATTCGGGAAAAACAAATCATATAATGACCAATAGCACCGACCTATTAAAGATCGTTATTCCTTCACAAATAAGATTAAATTATGTTGCTAAGATAGATTCTGTGGCACTTACTTCAGACTCTATTGATAATTATATACTAATAGATCTAGGCAAATT
>JAUZPB010000077.1 GCA_030706145.1 Bacteroidota bacterium | reverse complement strand
TTTGTTTTGCCTATTTCTTTTTATTACAATTCCAGCTATTGTTTTCGGGCAGGATGATCAGCATGTAAAGATCAAAACCTCAATGTCTGTTAAAGAGGTAAAACCTGGCGATGACCTGCCGATTACTGTTAAGGTAAGTGTTGATGATTCCTGGCATATTAATTCTAATAAACCTAATGAAGATTTCCTCATACCTTCAAAACTTAACATTTCTTCAAAACAGAGATCCCTGGAATTAAAATCAGTTAAATACCCACAGGCTAAAAACTTAAAGCTCGGTTTTTCAGATACTCCTTTGTCAGTTTTTGAAGGAACATTTACTGTCTCTGGAGTGATCAAAGTTTCAAAGGATATTAAACCAGGCAAATATCCAATTAGTATTGTTCTTGACTACCAGTCATGTAACAATAGCACATGTCTGCCTCCCAATTCAGCAAAAGAGACAATACAGTTAGTAGTTGCCGGTGCTGCTGTTACCGGGGCACAGAATGATGCTGCTGCAAATGCTCAAAAAGATAGCGCAGCAAGTATAAAAAGCAGTGAGAAAGCAAACAATCAGTCTGCAGTTCAGACTGAACAGTCATCTGCTGCTGTAACTAGTGATGGGAGCTCTTCATTAGCTTCAAAACTGGAATCAAGCGGTTTGTTCTTAAGCTTACTTATTGTATTTCTTGGCGGCCTGGCTCTGAATCTTACGCCATGTGTTTATCCTCTAATACCAATTACAGTAGGATATTTTGGCGGGCAAAGTGAGGGGAGAACAGGAAAACTCTTTTTACTCGGCCTTCTTTATGTCCTTGGTATGGCACTTACTTATTCTGTTATTGGAGTAGTTACTGCTCTTAGCGGGGCGGTTTTTGGTACTCTCCTGCAGAATACTTTTGTAATACTTGCAATTGTTGCCGTACTTATTGCGTTATCCTTAAGTATGTTCGGTGTATATGAGTTCAAGCTTCCCGATTCTCTTGTAGCAAAAGCAGGAGGTGCAAAAGGGGGGTATTTTGGTGCATTCTTTATGGGACTTACAATTGGAATTGTAGCTGCACCTTGCATTGGTCCATTTGTACTTGGACTTGTAACCTATGTTGGAACAAAAGCCGATCCTTACTTTGGATTTTTAATGTTCTTTTTCCTTGCAGTTGGAATGGGCGTACCTTATCTGGTACTTGCTCTCTTTTCAGGGAAAATTAAACAGCTTCCAAGAGCTGGTTTCTGGATGGAAGCCGTAAAGCATATCTTCGGTTTTATGCTTCTTGGAATGGCAATCTATTTTCTGGAACCAATTTTACCAAAAAATGTTGCCAAATTTATACTTCCAATATATATGATCTTAGCTGCCTGCTACATAATGGTACTTGATAAAGCAGCTAATAATGTCAAGGGATTTAGAGCATTTAAGACCATTTTTTCAGTATTGATTATTGGCGTCTCAGTTTATATGTTGCTCCCAGAAAAGAAAACAACTCCTGAATGGCAGTTCTATACTGAAGAAGCTTATAGGTCCACTCTTACTTCAAACAAACCTATGGTAATCGATTTTTATGCTGACTGGTGCATTCCTTGTAAAGAATTAGATGGGATGACCTTTTCAAATCCAAAAGTAATTGAAGAATTAAAGAGATTTGGAACATATAAGGTTGACATGACAAAATCATTATCGCCGCAAACTGAGGCGATAAGAAATAAATTTAAGATTGTCGGTATGCCGACAGTTTTAGTAATTAACTCAAAGGGAGAAGAAGTCCATAGAATTACAGGATTTGTTAATGCCGATAAATTCCATGGCTTAATTAATTCCGTTGAGTAAAAAGATTGCAGAAATATGATCTGCAATTTTCAAATATGAATTTTCATAATCACTAATAACTTTAAAACAAGTGAGTAATATGGCAAAAGAAAAAGAAATCAAAAGTCTCTCCGAAGTTACGGTAAGATTTGCCGGAGATTCGGGTGACGGGATGCAACTAACAGGTACGCAGTTTAGTGATACGACTGCTTTATTTGGTAATGATTTAAGTACATTGCCTGACTATCCTGCTGAAATACGCGCCCCCGCCGGAACTCTTTATGGAGTAAGCGGTTTCCAGCTTCATTTCAGCAGTAGTGACATCTATACACCGGGCGATCATCCGGATGTACTTGTTGCTATGAATCCGGCTGCACTGAAAATTAACCTAAAGGATCTTAATCCAGGTGCAACCATTATAGTCAATACTGATTCTTTTGACACTAAGAACCTGAGACTTGCTAATTATGATAAAAATCCTTTGGAAGGTAATGACCTTCAGGGCTATCATGTCGTTCAAGTCCCTATTACATCACTTACAGCTTCTGCTTTAGAGGGTACTAAATTATCTCTTAAAGAAGTCACCCGATGCAAAAACTTTTTTGCTCTTGGAATGATGTATTGGCTCTACGGAAGACCAATTGAACCAACGTTGAACTGGATTAATATAAAATTTGCTAAAAAAGCTGAAATAGCCGATGCAAACTCAAAGGCTTTAAAGGCTGGCTATTTTTATGGCGAAACCACTGAAATATTTTCAACAAGATATGTTGTTAAACCGGCACAGCTTCCTAAAGGTGTTTACAGGAACGTTTCTGGTAATGAAGCAACAGCCTACGGATTTGTCGCTGCCTCTGTAAAGAGCGGCTTACCTCTTTTCCTTGGATCATATCCTATCACTCCAGCTTCTGATATTTTACACGAACTAAGTAAAATGAAAGATTTTGGAGTAAAGACATTCCAGGCTGAAGATGAAATTGCTGGTATCTCCAGTGCCATTGGTGCTGCTTTTGCAGGTGACCTTGCTTTAACTACAACAAGCGGTCCAGGACTTGCATTAAAGACAGAGGCAATGGGCCTTGCTGTAATGACAGAGCTTCCTTTGGTAATTGTCGATGTCCAAAGAGGCGGTCCAAGTACAGGACTCCCTACAAAGACAGAGCAGGCAGACCTTATGCAGGTACTTTATGGCAGAAACGGCGAATCTCCAATCCCTGTTATAGCTGCTTGTACACCTAGCGACTGCTTCTACATGGCAATTGAAGCTGCAAGGATCGCAACTAAATATATGACTCCTGTTATCTTGCTGACAGACGGATACCTTGCTAATGGTTCTGAGCCATGGAAGGTACCTCATATGGATGAACTACCCGATATAAAGGTTGAACAGAGAAAGGAAAAAGAAGGCTTCTATCCATATAACAGAGATGAACATCTTTCACGTCCATGGGCTGTACCTGGCACACCAGGTCTTGAACATAGGATCGGTGGACTTGAAAAATCTAATATCTATGGAAATGTAAGCTATGACCCGGATAACCATGAATTCATGGTTCGCCTCAGAGCTCAGAAAGTAAAAGGCATTGAGAATGATATTCCTGAACTTGAAGTTAAATTCGAGCAGGAAGGCGATCTTCTTGTCCTGGGCTGGGGTGGTACATATGGAGCAATTACAGAAGCAGTTCTAAGATGCAGGAATAAAGGACTTAAAGTTTCACAGGCTCACTTAAAATACCTTAATCCTTTGCCAAAGAATACTGAAAAGGTATTAAAAAGCTTCAAGAAAGTTCTTGTCCCTGAATTGAACCTTGGACAGCTTTCAAGAGTTTTAAGGAGCGAATACCTGGTTCCTGTAGAATCATTAACAAAAATAAAAGGATTGCCTTTTAAGGCTATGGAAATAGAAGCAAAGATAGATAGTATACTTGCTGCAAATACCGAAAAGATCGGTGGAGGAAACTAATATGGAAAACAATATAGATATAAAGGAAGCAAAGCTGACTGCCAAAGACTTCGTTACTGACCAGGATGTCAGATGGTGTCCCGGGTGCGGCGATTATTCCATTCTTGCTCAGACACAAAGAATTATGCCTGAATTGGGCTTACCAAAAGAAAAGATCGTCTGGATCTCAGGAATTGGCTGCTCAAGCCGTTTCCCATATTACATGAATACTTATGGCTTCCATAGCATTCATGGCAGAGCTGCTGCTATTGCTACAGGTGTTAAACTTGCTAATCCGGAATTATCCGTATGGGTAGCAACCGGTGATGGTGACCTTTTAAGTATTGGCGGTAACCATTTTATTCATACTTGCAGAAAAAATATCGATCTTAAGATCCTTCTTTTCAATAACAGAATATACGGATTAACAAAGGGACAGTATTCTCCTACTTCAGAAAAGGGGAAAATAACAAAGAGTACTCCTTATGGAAGTATTGATTTCCCATTTAATCCCGTAACTCTGGCCCTTGGAGCAGAAGCAAGTTTTGTAGCCCGCTCACTGGACAGGGATCCAAAACATCTTCAATCTGTAATTAAGCGCGCTGCCGAACATAAAGGTACTGCCTTTATTGAAATTTACCAGAATTGTAATATCTTTAATAATGGCGCTTATGAACGCTTTACCGAAAAAGAAACTAAAGATGATAATGTCCTTGTTCTTGAACATGGTAAACCTATGGTATTCGGAAAGAACAAAGATAAAGGTATTATTATCGATGGTACTACTCCAAAGGTCGTAAGCATTACAGAAGGTAAATATTCAATAAACGATCTTCTTGTTCATAATGAATTTGACAAGAGTGTCGTTTTGGCTTATTTACTTGGGCAGATGAGCAACTACGAAGAATTCCCGACACCAATCGGCGTTTTCAGAGAGATCTCAAAGCCTACTTATCATGAAGATATGGACAAACAGATTAAATCTGTCCAGGCAAAAAAGGGTGTTGGTGATTTAGAGAAATTCCTCTTTAGTGGTAACACCTGGGAAGTACAATAAATAATTCTTTTTAAATATTCAAAAGGCGAAGCTATCCCTCCCGGCATTAAAATTATAGCCGGGATTCTCAACTTCGCCTTTTTTTTCTGCCTATAAATTATGATTGATTTTTTACCGTTATCTAAAATTATTAGTGAGAATAAGTCTTTCCTTTTAACTACGCATGTCAATCCTGACGCCGATGCAATTGGTTCGGAACTTGCATTTTACCGGATGCTTAAAATGTTAGGGAAAACTGCAAGGATTGTTAACCATAGCGAGACCCCATACAATCTTGTTTTCCTCGATACAGATTCTGTAGTTGAGAAATATGAAAAAGAAAAGCATGATATGCTCTTCTATGAATCTGATGTGATTGTGGCGCTCGACTTTAATAGCCCACAGAGAGTTGCAAGTATGCAGATTGCCTTTGAAAACAGCAGGAAGTTGAAGATATGCATAGATCATCATCCTCATCCGTCACCTTTTGCTGATCATTTCTTTGTAGATAGCAGTTATTCTGCAACCGGACATGTATTATACGATTTTATCAAGAAAACAAATATTGTTGAACCAGGTAAAAGTATTGCTGTACCTATTTATGCCGCAATCATGACCGATACGGGTTCATTCAGGTTTGACAGGACTACATCAGACCTGCACAGGCTAATTGCCGAACTTATTGACCTTGGCACGGATCCTACTTATATCTATGACAAGATATATGATGAAAGCAGATATAGTAAAATAAGATTGCTAGGCGAATGTCTTTCAACAATAAGAATGACTCCTTCAAAAGAGATCGCTTATATAGTCATAACACAGCAGGCCTTAAAGATTTCAGGGGCTGATGAGGCCGATATAGAAGGCTTTGTTAATTACTGCTTGTCTATAAAAGGAGTAAAAATGGGCTTACTTTTCTTTGAGCTTGAAAATGGATTAAAGGTAAGCCTAAGGTCAAAAGGAAGTATTCCTGTCAATCTTCTTGCAGAGGAGTTCGGTGGCGGCGGACATTTGAATGCTTCAGGCATAAGGGTCTCTGATGTAAAGCTTAATGACTTTATTTCTGTTATACTTGAAGCAGCAGAAAGATACATTAAATAGAAAATATTGAAGTTCTTGCGATTTAACAGTACATTTGATAATAAAAATCTTGAACACTTGCTTTGAATAAATAAATCCCAGAGCCTGCTGCTCTGGCAGTTTTACTATTAAAAATATTGAATTGACTCTATGACTTTTGAAACTATAAATGTATTAGCAGATAGTAAGGATATAAAACTATTAAAAGAAATTGTTGAGACGATCACTGAAAAATTGCCTCATATGCCGGTGCCTTTGTTTCAGTACGGTAAAATAGGCGATAGTATTGTTGTATCATTTAAGGTCGAGCAAAGATTTCACAAGCTTATTGTTGAAAAACTTATCTTCAATAAGCTGAGGGTTGTAACTTTTGATGATAAAACAAAACAATATGTTGAGGCTGCAAAATATCAGTCAAAAATGTCATCGGCTACAGCTGCCTGGAGCACTTCTAAAGTAAAACCAGCTCAGGATGAGAAGAAAACTTTAGATGAACTTATTGAACAAGCTGATTATAACGAAATTATAAAGATCTCACGCGATATTACTATTCCCAAAGACGAAGCAGAAAAAGCAAAAGAAAATATCGATAGCTCAATCCTTAAAGCCATCACTCTAGCCTATAACGAAGCACAGAACAAAAAGTTTGATATTAACAGAAATGTTGAAAAATTACTGAAGATAGCTTCTGACAATACTCTAAAAACATTACAGAAGATATCATATTTGAAACAAGCTGGTCTATATGCTGTTGAGATTTGTTCCAAGAACAAGGATTATGTAGGTGACCTAATAAATATCTGTAATAATAACGCACTGCACAATCTTGTAAATATAAAAGCTGCTGTGAAATTTGGTGAAGTAATTCTTGAGAATAACGACCTCTATAAAAAAGAGATACTTATAGCAAAAAGAAATCTTAATACTAGGTGGCTGCTCATTGCATTTAGTGCCGTTGAAAATGAGCTATCTAGTGTAGAACGCCAGACATTTAATGAGCTTATAGATTTTATTAAACAATAATGATTTATCAATTAAAAGAGATCAATTAATAAGGCTATTCTTTTAATTGGATCTCTAAAATTGGGGGCTTCATGTTTAAACTAAAATTTAAATTTGGTGGTGCAGCCATATCTTCATTGAAAGGATCAGCTGCAGTGCAGTTTGTCATCTCCGATAATAAGACAAACCTATCTCTTGATGAAACACTTAAAAAGTTTAATGCTGAATTAAGTGATCTGCAAAAGAAGAATTTTATCTCAGATGAAGGTGACCAGCTTAGGGTTTATGGTAAAGGTTCTTTAGCGGATCTTCTTATTATTAAAAAGATAAAATTAACTGATGGTTTTACAAATGATTTCTTCAGAGATTATTTTGCGGGAATGCTCTCTTCATTAAAAGACGAAAACCTGGCAAATCTTCAGATCTCTCTTCCATCATTTGAGTTCTTTAAGGATTTCTTCAAGAGTGAAGAATACCTCTTTCAGTCTGTAATTGAAGGTATCTGCCTTGGTAATTACTCATTTGAGAAATATAAAAGTGATAAGAAAAAAGAAAAAAGCCTGACAGTAAATCTCTACGGAGATAAAAAAAATCTGGGCAAAGCAATTTCTGAAGCACAGGCAGTAATTGATGGAGTCCTCTTAGCAAGAGACTTGGCAAATGAGCCGTCTTCGGTTTTATATCCTTCGGAACTTGCAAAAAGGGCAAAAAAGAACCTGAGTGCTGAAGGAATAAAAGTTAAGATATTTGACGAAAATGAAATTCAAAAAAAGAACTTAGGTGGTGTAATAGCTGTTGGCAAGGGGAGTGATAACCCGCCGCGCTTTATCATTTTCCACTATAAGCCTGCAAAACATAAAAAGAAAGTGATCCTTGTAGGTAAAGGTGTAACATTTGATTCTGGCGGCATTTCAATAAAGCCATCTGCTGGAATGAGTGAAATGAAAGCAGATATGAGCGGTGCTGCGGCTGTAATAGGTACTATGCTGTCTGCAGCAAGGGCAGCTCTTGAAGTTGAGATAATTGGCGTTATTCCTGCTGTTGAAAATATGCCTTCGGGTAAATCAATGAAACCTGGCGATATTGTTATGACCTCCTCAGGCAAGTCAATTGAGGTCGATAATACAGATGCCGAGGGAAGGATAATTCTTGCTGATGCCCTTGAATATGCGTCAAAAGAAAAGCCCGATGCAATAATCGACCTTGCAACTCTAACAGGAGCCTGCGTTGTTGCTCTTGGCGAATATACGGCAGGAATATTTACAAAAGATGATAAACTTGCTGATGACCTTTATAAAGCCGGGCAGGTTACTTTTGAAAGACTATGGCGTCTTCCGCTGTGGGATGATTATAAGAAGCTGATCAAAAGTGATGTTGCTGATGTTAAAAATGTTGGCGGTAAATGGGGCGGAGCAATTACAGCTGCTAAATTCCTTGAATATTTTGTAGATAAGAATATTCCATGGGCTCATCTTGATATTGCAGGACCTGCTATGCCAAGCAATCTTAACAGCTATACGCAGAAATATATGACAGGCTTTGGCGTAAGGGTGCTTTTTGAATATCTTTCCGCATTAAAGTAATATTTATGATCTTAAGAGGCAGTAAATTACTACTGCCTCTTAAAGATAATCATATAGTTTTTTTTAGAATCTTATACCTACCGAAATGTACTGAACATTTTTCAGACGATGAAAATCCTGATAAGCATAGTCAATCTTAACATTTGCAAAGTCGAATAATCTGTAATTAAGTCCAAATCCAAATGTCAAACCCTTTTCAGTATCCCTTTCAAACAGAGAATTGTAACCTGCCCGAAGAGAAAATATTTCATTCCACGAATACTCAACCCCGGAATTAATATATTCTGAATGATCATTTGGATGAACCGCATCAATTGCAGTTGTTATTCTATGTGAGCCTGTACTGACAAGATCTGCAGCTACGCCAAACCTGAATAAAAGAGGGAGGTCGTATTGTTCCATTTCAACATTCGTATAGACCAGGTTTCCATCTCCAGCTCCGCTCTGTTTCATTATTAATCCGTCGCGGCCAGAGAGCTGCATTTTAGTGCCGAAGTTCGAAATGCTTGCACCAATCCTGAACTCATTTAGAATTGGAATCCTGTAAATCGTTCCTAAGTCAAATGCAAAACCTTTTGCGCTCATATGCCATAGGTTTTCACCTATATATTTTGCATTAAATCCAATTGAGAAGTTATCTGTCAGGGCTCTTGCAAAACTTAATCCGGCTGAGAGTGTATTATACTTAAACAATTCACCTGTCCCTTCCGGGTGTTCTATTGTGGTTACCATCATATCGTCGCTTGATAAAACAGAGACAAAACCTCCCAAAGTACCAAAACCTGCAACGGATGTAGCAAAAGCCGCAAAGTCAAGATTTACATCTGATATCCATTCTATATGATTAAATATGACCTCATTTGTTGTAATGCTTGCTAATCCTGCGGGATTCCAGTATGTAGCTGTTATATCGTTTGATGTAGCCGTAAAAGCTCCTCCCATTCCAATTGCTCTCGGACCAACAGGGATCTTTAAGAATTGTGCAGCTGTAGATCCTGTCTTGGTTATCGATTCGCAATATAGAATGGAAGAGAGCAATAAGAAAAATGTGAAAATAAATTTTATTAACTTCATTTAATACTCCTGCTATTTATAGCATCTGTTTACAATCGGACTACTTAATAATTGCGAACTTTATTATTTTTTCGCCTATGCCTGGAGCATCAATGTGAGCGAAATACAGTCCATATGCTACACTGAAACCATCCCTATTTAAGAGGTTCCAAAACTCTCTTCCATTTTCAGCATTGCCATCATGAATAATATTCTGAACAGGATCTCCGCTTAATGTAAAGATCCGTATTGTGCATTTTGAAGGGAGGTTCTCAAAATAAATCCTTCTTTCACCTCTGTTTTTTCCAGGGAGTCTGTTTGCAGGCTCAATGTCATTATATCCTACATATGGATTTGGAACAACTTTTATATTTTCTAAAGCTGTTGTTGCCTTTGAATTGTCAATATTTCCTTTCTTTGTCTTTAGCACAAATACGTCACTCTTACTGAAAGGTCTTTTAGTAAAAAGATGGAAAACATCACCATCAGTCGGATATATTGGCAAAACTGAAGTATCTGCAGGAGCTAATAGTCCAATTGCCCATGTAAGTGTATCTCTTAAAGTTCCGGGGGATCCGGGCTTAAAGAGAATTATTTCTTCACCAATGTCCCATTTTTTGTTCTTTGTTATTGCTTGTTCCTGAAGTAATGCAAAAATAGGTTCAGGCACGCCAGTCGTAATATCCTTTACAGAAAAATTAACAGGGATCTTTACAAGCTTGCTGTTTTCAACAATGAAAGCAGAATCTTTTGGCGTTGATGAAAAAGTGATCTCATAATCAGCTGGATATTTAACCGTTTTACCAAGTGAGAAGAGGCGGGAAGTAAAGCCCAAATTAGCATTTTTCTTATTGAACCCAGATGTAGAAGTATTTATTTCTACATCCTTTACATCTGCTACTTTTACACTGATGCCGTCAAAAACAGGATTAGAATCATCTCCACCTAAAGATGTACTCTGATATACAGGATAATATCTGTAAGTTATACTGAACTTACTATTGTTTGGCATCTTGCTGGCTGTAGTTCTCTGTATAGCTCCGCGTGAATAATTGATCATATAGTCACTGCCTGGCGAAAATACAGACCCATTCCCATCGGAAACTTTAAGAAAAGAATCGTTAATAATATTTGTGTTGGTTAATTGTGTGAACTTTTCGTCAGTCAATGAAATGATTTCAGTAATGGGACTAGAGCTTAGTACTGAATAATTTTTTGCAATAGTTTTTTCTCCGCTGCTTTGTGAGTAGAGAGTATCGCTAAAAGTTAAAGTATATTCATTGTCTTTTACGACTAAGTCATTATAAATATTAAAAGTAATCTGTCCATTACCATAGCCGCTAGAATGTGTTATGTTATTTGGCTGGATTTGCGGAGTAACATATCCTGCAGCACGAGGGCCAGGAATAACTGCAACTGTATTTGCATCAAATTTCATAATTCCTGTTACTGGGTCCGAAGTAATCTTTTTAGTATTTTCTGAAGGAGGAATTCCTAATGAGTCTCCATGGTCATAAGCTACAACAGCATAGTAATACGTCTGTCCGTTGATTACATTATTAGAATCAACAAAGCTATGGACAAGCCCTGTATTATCGCCAAGATAATAATGAACTCCGCGGCCCTGGTATGACACAGGGTGGTAGCCTTTCCAGTCATTGACTTTATCCCATCTTGCATCATAACCCAGAAGATCCTTCAAGGGGGTAGTTAAAAAACCTGCACCATGTCCATCAGAAATTGTCTGAATATCGGTAAATGTCGGATCTGTACTTCTATAGATTACATAACCTTCAAAATCATCGCCAGTTATTGGATCTTTACTTTGTTCTGCAGCTTTATCCCAGTAAAGTGTAACTTTTTTGTCACCTGGAACTGCTGTAACATGCGGCATATCAGGCGGCTTAAAGAAGTTGTAGTTTTTGTTATAAATATCCTGCACAGTCTCAGCCGATGTCAAAAGATCGTTCAAGTCTTTGCCAAACAAAAGTGCGGCAGAGATTCTTTTTGTTTCACCTTTTTTTAGTGATATGTAACCAGAACCATAAATAAAAACTATATCGTTCTTATTTGGAATTGGACTAAAACTTCCTGGTATAGAGCGCTTCCACATTAGCTCATCATCATTTACAGCTCCGCCATCACGCCATATCCAGCTGCTAAAACTTGTAAGTCCGATCTGATCGACCTCATCAAGGTCAGTCAGCTCAAAGTTGGGTTCGCCCGGATGCAAAGGGTCAAGTGAGCCGTCAGCAAGTTTTATTCCTGCTGTAGGTTTCCCATCTCCTTCACCCTGATCGCCCGTGCCTGGAATGCCATCGACACCAACGTCATCTGTTGCTGGATTCCAGTCTTTGTCATCATCAATGCCGTTATCCTGCCTTTCATCGACAATTCCATCACCGTCATTGTCTTTATGGTCATATGGATCTCCAGGACTTTCAAGAAATTTGCATCCTAAATAGCCCAGAGGGATTCCTTGTGCACCTATTCCATCGTTGTCCCAGAAGTAAACCATGCTGCGTGAATAAACCGGAATTTTGCTTACATCGACATCAGGTGTCGAATATGGAGGAACAAAAAATCCCAGGTCATCTTTATTATCTGCAGCATTGCCAAGGTCCGGATCTCCATAAACGCCAAAGAAAACAGAATCAAGATCTTTGTCGCTTACGTTAGTTATAGTGTATACAAAGAAGATTGCGTTTTCTGCCAAAGAGTTGCTCCACTGGAAGGCACGCCCATCTATCTGTATTCCAAGTCCTTTCCTGTTATAATCATTATTAAATGGATAGTATGAAAACTCTTTGTTATCCCTGTCATCCATCCTCCAGAAACATTCAAGGTCGGCATTATTGACTCCTTGTGTCAGGTAGCCTGGCCAGACATATTTGCCCAGGGTTTCATTGTACCATGTTGAAGGCCAGCTGTCAGGTTTTCCATCACGGTCTAAGTCAGCACAAGGATTAGATGCCATATCGCTTTGATTTTGATCTGCAAAGCCAGGCAAGGGTTCCCATTGCCAAAGAGTATCGCCAAGAGGACTTACGTCACGAAGACCATACTGTGGCCAGTCATTTAATCCATCAGATATTATATGTATCCTTTTATTAGGATCTCTGGAATCCGGCACCGATGCACCGACCAAAGGAGAAAACTGGAAAATGTATGGGGAACCATGCCAAACAAGTTCTGTGACTTCTCTGATTCCTCCATAACCTTGTCCAATTCCGCCATAATTGGTTAGTCCCACTTTAATTTTATTCCCGTTCATTAAGAAGGATTTTCTATCTGAAAAAGCGCTCGATTTTCTAAGTCCTTTATTTAGCGATTCTGATAAGCCATACTTCTCAGATGCAGGCACCCTGTTATAAGAAGGATCACTTTTGCGCGGGTTTGCTTTTATATAGTTGTTTATAAGATCAATTACAGCCTGGTGCTCTTGCTTCTTTTTTTGTTCCTGATCCTGTGAAAAGATCTTTGTATCGGGGCAAATGATCAGGAAATAAATAATTAATAACAGATAATTAAAATTCTTTTTCATTATAAAGGATCTCCAATAATGATCTATCAAAATTTTAAAGAAAAGCCGACTCTTATATTTCGCGGAGCTGAATAATAACCTGGGTTCTTAAAGTATTCGGTCGCAGAATGTAATCCTGGAATTAATGCTGCTTTCTCATTAGTATTTTGAGCCGAACCCATTTTCTCTTCAAGCGTATATGTCGATCTGCCCGTATCATTATAAATGTATTTTTCATTCAACGCGTCAAAAAGGTTATATACTTTTAAAAAGACAGTCAGATCCATTCCCATAATATTGAATGATTTATCTGCAAGTAGATCAACTGTGACTTGTGTAGGTTTTCTGTCACTATTTGCAGGAAGATATATAGCTCCTGAAATTATCTGCGGGGTGTAGGGAAGACCTGATCCAAGCTTTCCTATTAGTGAAACGTTCCATGTTTCCTCTCCGAAAAGAAGTGAAGCATTAAGTGTATGCTGCTGATCCCAATTTAAGAAAACAGGAAGTTTTTCTGCCTGACGGCCAGAGGATAGATCAAGGAAAAATGCATCAGCATTGGATTCGTTGCCTTCGGCAACCTGGTATGTGTAGTCTAACGTTGCACCGAAAAGGTCTTCTTGTGTTTTTCTTTTAGTTAATGAAAACGTTATACCTTTGATGTTTCCATAGTCTTTGTTTACATACATATAATAAGTTTGTTCAGTATTTACTCTTATTTCCTGAAGTGCCAGAAGGTCCCTTACATCTTTATAGAAGCAGGTAACATTAAAGGCTAACACATCAAGCAGCTGCTGCTGTAGTCCAAACTCATATGTAGTAGTCTTTTCCGGATTAAGGTTGGCATTGCCGAATGTTGGGAAGCCACTCGAAAAATCGGATTTGAAACTTGCGTTCTCATATAGATTATTGAAAGTCGGCATTTGATAAAAATGACCATATGACAAATGAATTATACCTTTATCTGTTATAGGATATGATATACCTATCCTGGGACTTATCTGCTGCTTTGTAGTTGCATCGGCAAGAAGCAGGTTTTTATCAATATAACTTGGCAAAGAAGGATCATTTGGTGATGGATGCAATACATCTGTTGAATATTTTGATTTAGGAGCAATAAGATCATATCTTATCCCAACATTTAATATGATGCTTTCAAACTCCATTTTATCCTGTATATATGAAGAGAACAAGACAGGCTTTTTAGTATAATATTCGTGCTTAGGAGAAGAAAGAGGCGGAATATAAGCCGCTGAATTCGTCTCTTTTACAATTTCAATGTTTTCATAATCTAGAATATGACTGCTAAAGTCGAGACCAAACTTAACTTCATGGTTCTGAGTTAACTGACTTGTAATATCAAATTTAGCTCCAAAGGATTTTGAGCGCTGATAGTACTGTCTGTTCAATGTTCCGCCTGAAGAAAAGGTATAGTTTAAGGCAGGATTTATTTTATTCTTGTTCTGATATCTAGGATCTGGATGAAGATTACTGAAATCCATTCCTGGATAGAAATCGACCTGGCTTCCGCCTGCATCCAGAAGGGGATATAGGTATTCCTTTGAGTCGTTTATATTATATGAGCCTTTTAGTGTATAGAATGTATTATTGCTTAATGCATGCCGTATCTCGAGTGAATTAACCCATCCCCAGCTATAGTCATTGTAGCTTGCATCAGGATTATATTTTAGGTCCTGATCATATGATCTGCTGTAAGCTTTTGAATAGACCAGGTCATAATTGATCTTTACGGTTGAAAATGGTTTAAAAGTCAGCTTAAATGTTGAGCTTAAGCTGCTGCTTGGATTCATAGATACAAGGCTGCCATCGCCATTCATTGGAATAACGATATCGTTTGGATTAGATGGATTTCTGTAGACTGAATCTGAGGTTATGTGTTCCCGTTTCCCATATAGATAACCACGATTAAAATTGTACCTTCCGGAAGCAAAAAATGTTAGATAGTCATTTAATAAAGGGACTGGACCACTTAATGTCATTTCAGTTACATTATTATTAAAGGGCTCAACCTTTTGAATATTCATGAAAATGTCACTGTGATTGCTGATATAATCACCTGTGTAATAAGAAAGGAACGCCTGGTAGTTATTTCCACCTTCCTTTGTGATCGTATTGACAATACCACTTAAAGCATTCCCATATTCAGCGTTGAATGTACCGCTTACTACAGATAGTTCCTGAATAGCATTTGTTGATATTTCAACACTGCGGGAATTATTATATGGATTCGAAATAGATACACCATTTACAGTATAAGATATCTCTGTTGAACGGCCTCCTCTTATATGCAGATCCCCATCATTATCCTGTGTAATACCTGCCTGCATTGAAAGCACCTGTGTTACATTCTCAACGGGCATGCTCGCAATCTGCGTAGCATCAACTGATGTCTGAGATGAGGTAAGGTCTTTTCTTATTAAGGGCGCTTCAGCTGTAATAACAACAGTCCCAAGAGTAGTTACAGTTGTAGAGAGTTGTATGTTTAATTTTGTAGTAAAATCAGCTGATACTTTCAGATTTACAATCTGCTTTTTCTGGTATCCTACAGCAGAAGCAGTGATCTTGTAAACTCCGGGAGGGATGTTGTTAATTGTATAGTAACCATCAACATCTGTTGAAGCTCCTAAAGAGGTGCCTTCAAGGACGACATTGACACCAATGAGGGCCTCTCCGGATTCATTATCGGTTACTCTGCCTGAAATCTTACCTGTGGTACCTGCATAAATGCTGCATGCTAAAAACATGCTAATAATTAATAGAGTAAATAAAATTCTTTTTTGCATTATTACTTCTTCCTGACTGAATTATGTAAGGTTTATCCACGCTAAAAAGCATAGCTTTACAAGCTTAGAAAAGAACAGAACTATTCCTTGGTCATATTGAAATGTAAAGAGTGGGGAATAGTAGAAACAGGAAACCGGAAGATGAATTGTCCCGGTTTCCTGTTCGTAGAATGTTATTTCAATAGCTGCATTTTTTTCGAGATTATCTGACCGTCAAATCCAAGCTGATAGACATAGGTGCCGCTTGCGAGATTGGATGCATTAAATGGAATGTTATATGCACCGGCACTGAGTTGTTCGCCATTTATCAATGTGCTTACTTCTTCTCCAAGTATATTATATATCTTTAGAGTAACAGAAGTGGCCTTTGATAAACCGAATTTTATAGTAGTCGAAGGGTTAAATGGATTTGGAAAATTCTGTGAAAGATAGAAACTCTCAGGAATGAGTGATTTTTCTTTTTCAACAGCACTTTGCTTATTATATTTTAGAATTACTATTGGAATGTTTGGAACATCAAGTGTTCCTCTTGGATAGCCTGAAGTATATAGAACCTCTGGTACTTTATCACCATCAACATCACTTACTGCAACAATGTCCAGCTGTCCTGTATTTGGATGTATCAATGAATCAATAATGGTTGGAATGTAACTGTTTGAATCAGCAATTGCACCGCCTTTATACTGCAATCTGCAGACAGCATTGAATACTTTTGTAGCTGTAGTGTTTCTGCTTCCAAAAACAAAATCGATCTTTCCATCACTATCAAGGTCACCATTGCCTCCGCCATTAAGTCTTGTTACTCCAAGTTTTGCAAAGTTACCAATTTGAGTTGCTACAAGTGTATCTCCTTGCTGCTGGCAAAGATATACTAAGCCATCTGACCAACCGCCAAAGACTATCTCGCTTTTACCATCATTATTAATATCGACCAGCTGAGCCGATTTAAATGATCCGGTTGTCCCTGCAATTTTCTGGGCTGGTAGTACTGTCCAGGAATTATTTGCATACTTTACAGGTGTAACTAAGCCATTACTATCCCAGATATATAGTACATTATTTAAGAAAACAATGTCATATTTACTCGATGTATTTAACCCTGTAATGCTGGCATCTTTACCATTCATCTTCAGAGTCCATTTTTCATTACCATCTGCATTATCAGGTATTTTGTCGACTGAAACGATACCGAAAGATAAGCCTGAAGAAGACTGGCGGTCGCAGTAAACAAATTCGTTTTTACCGTCTTTGTCTATATCCATTACAAAACCATGAAAAGGTCTCATATCGTTATTAGGTGTGCTTGATATTGTCCATTTGGCATTTGGTACTGTGGAACCGAAGAAATCAACGCCCATTGCTTCAGAGGTATCGCCTCGTGCTTCAAAAACAGCAATGCGGGTTGGATTTGTATTAACAGCGCCTGTATCAGTCAGAAAGTTCGCAGGGCACCATATTATTTCACCTTTGCCATCTTTATCAAGGTCTCCGGTTGTTAAGGCAGGCCACGTATTTTGATAAGGGACATCCAGTGTGGTGCTCCATACCAGATTCCATTTGCCTTTTTGCAGTTCGAATTTATATAATCTTGGGGCAAAGGAACTTGGAACATCTGTAGCATTGCTATTGCATCCGTAAATCTCCGGATTACCATCTTTGTCAAGATCAACGCCTGCTACAATATTTCCCCAACCACCGGCATCAAGCGGTTGAACCGAAATTGTGTCTTTCCGGAAGAAATTGTTCTGTGCGTAAATAGTGTAGGAGAGTGCCAATGAAATGACTAAAAGAAGAAAGTAAAAACGTTTCATATTCCGCCTCTGTTTATTTGTGATGGATATCTTCCGAATCGAAATCACGAATCTCTAACAGAAATAACTAAGAAATGAAAACGCATCAGAACAAATTACATACAGGAACTAGCCTTATATATAGTATCGTTTGGTAAAAGACACATTTAAGTTTGTAAAAAAATATGTCTAAGTCAATAGTTCTTTCTCAAAATTTAAACAATTTAGAGGCTGAAACAATAAAAAATAATAGTAAAATGCTCTTTACTATCTATAATGATTGATCAAAATCTCACCATCCTTAATTTCAAAAACCTCATCTGCCAGCTTTACAAGCTCAAGGTTATGTGTGACAATTACAAAAGTCTTGTTAAATTTGTCTCTTAGCTCTACAAAAAGCCTGTTCATAGTTTCACTGTTAGCCGAGTCAAGGTTTCCTGTAGGCTCGTCGGCAAAAATAATTTCCGGATCATTTGCTAAAGAACGTGCAACTGCCACTCTCTGCTGCTCACCACCTGAGAGTTCTGCTGGTTTATGATCGACTCTGTCTTCAAGTCCCACGGTCTTAAGGAGATCTTTTGCTTTTGAAAGTGCATCTTTCAAATCGGCACTGTTAATCATAAGTGGTATGGCAACATTTTCTGCAGCCGTAAATTCAGGCAACAGATGATGGAACTGGAAAACAAATCCAATGTGATTGTTTCTGAAATCAGCCAGCTTATCATCTGAAAGCTTAAAAATGTCCTGCTCGCTTATAAGTATTTCGCCGCTATCCGGGCGGTCAAGGCCGCTTAATATGTGCAGAAGTGTGCTCTTGCCGGCTCCTGATGCTCCTACTATAACGGTTATCTTGTTCTTCTTTATTTCAAGAGAAATGCCTTTAATGACATCAAGTCTTTTCTTTTGAAGATTTGTAAATGATTTATGAATCTCTTTTGCTTTTAAAATATTATCGTCCATTGATCCAAAATTATTTTATATTAAAATTTATTCCCATTTAATTGCTTCAAGAGCCGAAATCTTTAGTGCTCGTCTGGCAGGGTAGAGGGAAGCAATAAATGACAAAAACAAAGACATTCCCGCTACGGCAAAGAAATCACCTAAACGTAATTCCACAGGAAGAGCATCAATTATATATTTTGATGCATCCAGGGGATAAAACTTAAGCTGCATCTGCAAAAACACAATAAGCACTCCAAGCAGACTGCCCACAAATGTTCCAATAAGCCCAATAAGTATTCCTTCGAACATAAAAATTCTTATAATCGATTTATCTTTAGCTCCCATCGACCTAAGTACACCAATATCCTTTTTCTTTTCAATTACAGACATCGCTAATGACCCTAGTACATTGAAGGCAGCTACTGCAATTATTAAACTTACAATTATATATGCAGCCCACCTTTCTATCTGCATTACAGAATAAAGGTCCTTATGTAGGTCATACCATGTATTAATTCGGAAATATCTGGAGTCCAGTTTCGCTTCGAGCTCTTTTTTAACATCACTTGAATTTTTAATGTCATCAAGCCTGATCTCAAATCCCTGTATCTTGCCTTGCATATCAAATAAAGCCTGGGCAGATTCCAATGAAACAAAAACCTTGTCTCTGTCGTATTCATTATTATTTGACTGAAAGATGCCGTTTACCCTGTACTTTCTTACAGGCGGCATTGAATAGCTTATTGCAGATTCACTTAGACTATTAAATGAAGTTAGAAATAAGCTGTCATTTGTTGCACACTGCAGCTTGTCTGCAAGATTAAAGCCTATTATAATACCTTCTTTCTCATCTGAATCCCTTAGGTCATAACTGCCAAGTACAATGCTTTTTGCTACACCCCATGCATCCTTTTTGTTTTCATAATCAATGCCTTTTACATCTACAATGCTAAGTAAATTATCCCTTACTTTTTTTACAATGGCCTTTCCAGAGACAAAAGGATTAATAGTTTTTACATGCGAGGTGTTCTGAAGTATATGCTCAATCTTAGGCATTTGGTCGTATGCATCAGTACTAACAGCTGTTATCCTGACGTGCGGATCAAAATTAACAAGAATTGAAGTAACTAAACTTCCAAAACCGTTAAAGACAGATAAGACTACAATAAGCGCTGCTACTCCAATTGTTATTCCAAGCGTAGAGATCACAGATATTATTGTAATAAAGTTTAACTTATGCTTGGAGCGAAGGTATCTTTTCGCTATAAAAAATTCGTATCCCATATTATTCAAACCTCAACGCTGAAATTGGCCTTATCTTCGAAGCTATATAACTCGGTATTAGTGCGGCCACTATGCAAAGTGCAAATGTTGCTACTGAAACTATCAGGTAATTATGCCATTCGATAAGAATAGGGGCCTTTGACATAAAATAAACTGACTCAGGTAGTGATATCAGATCAAATTTATCCTGCAATATACTTAATATATATGCGATCAGATTACCAAAGAAAATTCCTATAAGTGAAAGATAAATCCCCTGGAAAAGAAATATAGAAATAATTTGTCTTTTCCTTGCTCCAAGCGAAGTTAATGTCCCAATTGCATTTGACCTTTCCAGTACTATCATTAAAAGTGTGCTTATTATATTAAAGACTGCTACAATAACAATAAGTACAAGAGAAATAGGAACTAGTTTTTTCTGAAGATCTATCCATGTAAATATGTGCTGGTATATCTTGAATATCGATCTTGGATAATAAGGATATCCCATATAGTGCTGGAGACTTGCAGTCAGGCTGTCTGCCTTTGAAACATCCCGAATTCTAATATCATAGCCGTTTATATTTTCCCCAAAACCGAGCAGCTCCTGGGCCGTATGCATGTTTATATAACAGAACTGATCATCGTACTCAGCCATTCCGCTTTCAAATATTCCG
>JAUZPB010000076.1 GCA_030706145.1 Bacteroidota bacterium | reverse complement strand
CCAACCATAAAAGATGTAATATTCTGAAAGAAGTGAGAGCCTTGAGATGGTGTTACCTGAAATTCCTTAATGCTGCTTTCTACAATAGTACGTGCTCCTGAGATCTGTTCCCATGTTACAGGAATACCAAGCCATGGATCGAGAGTGCCCCATCGTCCAACGCCTATAAGCAGATAGGGATTATTTTCCTCAATTAGCTGTTTATTATACTGGCTGATTTCATGAGCGACTTCGCGGCTTTTCGACCTGTTAAAATTATTATAATCGACTACTACGATGTTATATATATTATTTAATATTCCATTACCAAGCACCTTATTACTAGAGCATATAAGGTCATTTTTATCTTTAACATTAATATCCAGTTCTTCGAGCTCCCTGCTAATAACAAGTGGTCTCATCTGCAGCAAGCCAAACTCTTTTGGTTTACTTTTGTTAGTAGAAGACATATCGACTGCAAACTCAATTTCAACAGGCGTACCCATTCCCCATGTTCCCATGTCAAGCAGAAGCTCAAGGATCTGTGGAAGAGGAAATAACTTGTGTCTGAGTATAGGTGAAAATGTGACCAGTCTTATTCCATTTCTAGCGATGCCATCATAGACAGCCTCATTTTCAGGAGAGTATGTAGAACCAACAAAGTGCAAAGCGCCATCTTTTTCAGCAACATTCAGTCTATATTTTTTTACAAGCAGGTCGTGAGTCTCTATATAATTATTCTGGTCAGATCCATTTAGATCGAGGGCAAAAAATTCATTTTGGTTTGTGTTGAGTGTTTCTTCAGTCGAATGAAATTGAATAATATCTGTCGGATATTTAGGGCAGAAGCGGACCGTATTGCCTCCATCGACGACCATTTTACCAAGGCCCAAAGCAGCCGAAACAATGCCATCCTGAGATTTCTGCGGCCTGACAGGATAAAAATTATGAGATTTAGCAACCCCTGAGAAATCCGGGTAGAAACGGTTCTCATGAACTGATCCGACCATTTTCTGGATTATCACTGCCATTTTTTCTTCCTCGAGCCTGTATGTAGTAACCTTTATATAATCCTTGGCTGTCCTGTAGAAAGTAGATGCATAGACACGTTTAATTGCATTAATAAGATCACTAAGTCTAATAAGTGGATTAGAATGGTTATTTGGCAGCATATAAGTCTCATATACACCTGCAAATGGGTGATACTGTGAATCCTCCAAAAGACTTGAAGATCTAACGGCAAGAGGGGAATGGATTATATCGAGAAAGGCAGCAAGCTCGCCTAAGATATCCTCAGGAAATCTTTCTGCATTAAGGAATCTTCTTGTAATTTCTTTATCGTCAGTTTCGTTAAGTGCAAATTTCCTTAAATTATTTTCATCAATAAACTGGTCAAAAACATCGGTGCCTAGGACAACGGCAGGTGGGACGTCGATAATTATACCCTCAAATTTTTCACGCACATTATAATCGTTAATAAGTGTATTAACAAAACCTAGTCCGCGTGCTTTCCCACCTAAAGAACCACCGCCAATACGTGCAAAGCTGCTTGTAGGATCAAATGAGTCCTTAGTAAAGTCTGTAATAAGGCCTCTCTGCCTTATCATCATATAAGTATTCAAAGAGTCTATCAGATATTTCCTAAGATCTGCAATTGACCTGTAGTCGGAGACTTTTCTAGGTCTAAGTTTATGAGCAAGAATAAATTCTGTTCTGGCCTTAAGCCAATTGGAGAAATGATTTCTTTCGGCATGAAATTGAATGCTTGAATCGGGAACAGTGTGCAGCTGCTCTTCAAGTGCCTTAAGAGTATTTGCACGGGCAACCTCAAGGCCATCAGGTGTTCTAAAAATAAAATCGCCAAAGCTGAAATTATTATTCATAAAGAGTCTAAGTTCATTAAGAAAAGTAGGTGAATCCTTCAAAAGGAATGATGCCCCTATCTCCTTGGCCACAGTTTCAGTATCTCTTCTGTCGGACTGAAGAAGAATAGGAATATCCGGATGTTCAATTTTAACATTTCTTGCAAATGCAATTCCAGCAAGGGTATCTTTTTTCCCATTATGCAAAAACTCAATGTCTGAAATAACACCTAGAATAAACTCTTTATACTCCTGGTAATAATACCATGCCTCCTCATAAGTTGAGCAGAGCAATATTTTGGGGCGGGCGCGCATTCTAAGAAACTTATGCGAAAGGTTTATACCCTCAAGAATAAGTCTTTGCGATTGTTTAAGTATCTCGGTATAAATAATAGGAAGGAAAGATGAATAGAATCTCACGCTATCTTCAATTACAATAATGCTCTGCACACCAACCATTCTTGTATCGTGGTCAACGTTAAGTCTGTCCTCCAGATATTTAATAATAGCAATAACAAGCCTGTAGTCACCCTGCCAAACAAATATCTTATTAAAGACTGAGGTATCTGTATGCTGCAGAAGCTCCTGAAGTTCACGGTTATCATAGGCAAGTAAAACAATCGGTGTCTTTAGTCCCGATTGTCTTACGAGCCTTGCGAAATTAAGAGCGTGCATATCTTCAATATGAAGAGTAGTAATAATAAGGTCGAATCGGTTTTCCTCTTTTGCAAGAGCGATAGCTTCCTTTGCGCTGGAGACCCTGGTAAGTTCCGGAGAGTGGCTAAGGCTCAGTCCCTGATACTCATTACGAATGAGTTCATAGAGTCTGCCGTCTTCCTCAAAAAGATAAAGGTCGTAAAGGCTAGATACGATAAGTATATCACGTATCCTTAATCTCATCAGATTCTGAAAGCCCTGGAAGCGGTTTCCATATCCATGTTCGACCCAAAGCAGTTCAAAGTTATTCCAGATCTCAGCAGGATTTTTTTCCATATAGGTTAAACCATGATAGATAAATTATACAACTCCCTGATCCATCATTGCATCTGCAACTTTAAGGAAGCCTGCAATATTAGCGCCGTTTACATAATTGCACGGAGTACCAAACCTTTCTGCAGTCTGAATGCAAGCAGTATGGATGCTATTCATAATCATTTTAAGGCGGTTATCGACCTCTTCTTTTGTCCATGGCAGGCGCATACTATTTTGAGCCATTTCAAGTCCAGAGACGGCAACACCGCCAGCATTTGCAGCTTTACCGGGGCCATATAGAATGCCATTATCTAAGAAGATCTTAACACCTTCGATTGTTGTAGGCATATTGGCACCTTCAGAGACAGCAAAGACGCCATTGTTGATAAGGTTCTGTGCATCTTTTGCATTAATTTCATTTTGTGTTGCGCTAGGGAACGCGCAGTCTGCCTTATGGTCCCAGACGGGGTTATAATCTAAGTGATCTGAAGGAGTATAGACAACATGTTTGAATTCACTAGCATATTCCTCAATTCTACCGCGCCTTACATTTTTGAGGTCTTTTACGTATTCAAGTTTTTTGCTGTTGATTCCCTCTTCATCATAGATGTGTCCTGAAGAGTCAGAAAGAGTAACTACTCTTCCACCTAGCTGAATGATCTTTTCAACCGTATGCTGGGCAACATTTCCGCTACCAGAGACGAGGCAAGTTTTCCTATCTAAGGTTTTATTTTTAGTTGCAAGCATTTCAGAGGCAAAATAAACATTTCCATACCCAGTAGCTTCAGGGCGAATAAGCGATCCGCCCCAGTTTAGTCCTTTACCTGTAAGTACGCCAGTAAATTCATTGCGCAGTTTTTTATATTGACCAAAGAGGTATCCAATCTCGCGGCTTCCAACGCCAATATCGCCAGCAGGGACGTCAGTATTAGGGCCAATATGGCGGAACAGTTCGCTCATAAATGCCTGACAGAAGCGCATTATCTTTAAATCACTTTTCCCTTTTGGATCGAAATCCGAGCCCCCTTTTCCTCCGCCCATTGGAAGAGTAGTAAGGCTATTTTTAAAGACCTGTTCAAATGCTAGAAATTTCAGAATGCTCAGTGTTACAGATGGATGAAATCTCAGGCCTCCTTTGTATGGTCCAATTGCGCTATTCATCTCAACTCTATAGCCAATATTAATATGGACTTCTTCCTGCTCATCAATCCATGGGACACGGAAAATAATAATTCTTTCTGGTTCGATAATTCTTTCGAGCACCTTTGCTGTGCGGTACTCAGGATGTCTTTCCATTACGAGTGAAAGTGATTCTGCAACTTCTTCGACAGCCTGGTGGAATTCTGGTTCGCAAGGATGTTTAGCTTTTACTTCAGCCATCAGACTTTCAACGTACTCTGACATAGTTCCCTCCTTTAATTCTTAAGATTAATGTTTCCCTTTTGCTTTTCTATAAAGAAGACCAGCATTTCAATGAAACTGTAGAAAGATGAAGTATATGTGTAAATGTTAAGCAGGATTTTTTTTGCAAGATCTGGAGCATAATAGTTAAGTGCATGGGCAGGAGGAGATGAAGTCCTACGCAGATAAAACGAAAGCAAGTAAAATCCATCAAGGCATACAACAGAGCTCATAGAAAAGCATCCTTTTGACAGCCTTCAAAGTTGTCAGTTAAATTGTTAATAATTTTTGGGACAACTATAAACAAAATAAAGAGCAGGAAGTACAAAATGTATAGTAAAGTATATTTTGTTAGTGATAAAATCAATGACTTATCTTAAAAGGATGAATTTTTCCTGTTTTAATGAAAAATCATATAGTTTTAAGTCCCTTCCATCTTTTTACAAACTCTTATAGGTCATATAATACCTTTTATCTGCCAAAGACTACCTCTTATTAGTTTTCCACAATATTGCTCAACTTTTTAACCTTATTATTTATACAGTAAAAAGAAACGTCGAACTATTTAAATCATAAGATCAGAGGGCGCTATGAAAAGGTTACTTCACCCCAAAGTATTGTCCATAATTATTTTCTCAACTATTTTGACAATTACAGGACTTATTTACTTTTCCATACCTAAATTTGCAAATTCCACAGACAAGTTTTCCTTTAAGGAGGAGCAGGTCCATCCACAGATATTTACTGCCTCCACAGACAATAATTTTATAGAAGAGGAATGGTATTCAGAGGTTGCAAGTGATATTTATAAAGATGAGCTAAATATAGTCTGGGACGATAAAACAGGCACATACACATCGTCAAATCCAATGCAGAATCTTTTATTCACATACAATAAAGCTGGATTTAGTGTTAAACCCAAAGAGATGCAAAAGTCCCTTTTAAGAGATAACAATAAGTCTGAGATTTGGTCAGTAGATATAAAGGCACTAGGCTATGGGTCAGATAATAATTTTTATGATTTTAAGAGCAGTAAATTTACTGCAGAAAAAAACAGGGCATATTCAGAGGGCAGTGGACTTAAGATTGCTTACTTAAGTAATATGAAAGGAATGAGGCAGGACTTTATTATTAAAGAAAGGCCAAAAGGGGCAGGTAATCTAAAAGTCGAGCTCTCAGTTAAAACAAAATTAAACACAAAGATAGAAAAAGGTGCAGTCTCATTTATTAGCAGTACTAATAATGAAGAAAAGTTAAGATATTCAAATTTGAAAGTAACAGATGCAAACGGGAAAGAATTAGAGGCGTGGTTTGAAGAGATAAAGGCCAGCACCATTAAAAGCGGATTAGCAATTGTAGTAAATGATTTTGAAGCTAAGTATCCAGTAACAATTGATCCAATTTCATCAACTCCAAAATATATGCTCGAATGCAATCAGGCAGTTTCAATGTACGGTTTTACAGTCTCATCAGCCGGCGATGTAAACAAAGATGGCTATGCCGATGTTATCGTAGGGGCATCAGGATACGGGACAGCCTCAAATGGCGGAGCATTTTTATATCTTGGTTCAAAAAGCGGTCTATCAACAACTGCTTCATGGACCTTTAAGGGTCCAAGCTATGCATCTTTAGGCAATTGTGTTGCATGTGCTGGCGATGTAAATGGTGACGGTTATAGTGATGTAATAATAGGGGCTTCACAATATACAAACGGCAGCGGGCAGGATTATGAAGGAGCTGCTTATGTTTTCTACGGGTCAGCCAGTGGTTTAGCTTCAACAGAAAACTGGAGAGTTGAAAGCAATCAGGGAGATGCATACATGGGAATAAGTGTAGCTTCTGCAGGCGATGTAAATGGTGACGGCTATAGTGATGTAATTATAGGGGCATATGCCTATGATAATCCGGATCATGATGAAGGCAAGGTTTATGTATATTACGGATCAGCTTCGGGACTGCTGACAACACCTGCATGGACGCAGGAAGGCAATCAGGCTGATTGCTATTTTGGAAACAGTGTAGCATGTGCTGGCGATGTAAATGGCGACGGCTTTAGTGATGTAATTGTAGGAGCATATGTATATGACAATGGTGAGACAGATGAAGGGAAGGCTTTTCTTTACTATGGATCAGCTTCAGGACTATCACAAACTCCTAACTGGACAGCAGAAAGCAATCAGGCAGGGGCATATTTTGGAAACTGTGTAGCTTCGGCAGGAGATGTAAATAAAGACGGCTACAGCGATGTAATAATTGGTTCTATGTATTATAATGGAGGTCAGTCAAAAGAAGGGGCAGCATTTATTTACTATGGATCTGCAACAGGGCTACCCAATACGGAAAACCTTAGAATTGAGTGTGATCAGGCCGAAGCCGAGTTTGGTGTAGGTGTTGCATCTGCAGGCGACGTAAACGGTGATGGCTTTGATGATATAATAATTGGTGCACGGTTTTATGATGATGGAGAGACAAATGAGGGGGCAGCATTTATTTATTATGGTTCAAAAAATGGAATAACTACGCCTTACAAATGGATGGGAGAATCTAACCAGGCAGCAGCTGCCATGGGTAAATGTGTGGCCTCAACAGGAGATATAAATGGAGATGGATATAGCGATTTCATCTGCGGGGCAGCAAAATATGACAATGGGCAAAAAGATGAAGGAGTAGCTTTTGTTTACTTTGGAGCTGATGATCCACAACCTGTAGAACTTGTTTCCTTTAAGGCTGAAAGAAGCGGCAGCAGTATAATATTAAGGTGGAAAACAGCAACCGAGGTAAACAATTACGGATTTGAGATAGAAAAGAAGATAAAGCAAAGTGGCAACGAGCAGTGGCAAAAGATAGGTTTTGTAAGCGGCCATGGAAACAGTAACTCACCTAAGGAATACTTTTTCACAGACAAGAATATTTCTGCGGGAAAATATCTATACAGATTGAAGCAAATAGATAATGATGGTACTTCTAGTTATTCGCCTGAAGTAGAAGTAAAGCTTAATTCCGTTCTGAAAGAAAATTCACTTATGCAGAACTATCCAAATCCTTTTAACCCGCAGACAAAAATATCATATACTATCTTAAACGATAGCAGAGTAAAACTTTCGGTTTATAATTTACTTGGACAGGAAGTAAGTGTAATTGTAGATGAGATCCAGCAAGCCGGCGGATATGAAGCTTTGTGGGCCCCAGACAATCTTGCAGCAGGTATTTACGTCTATGTTATTGAAGCCAAATCTCTTGATGGGAAAAATAGCTTTAAGTCAGTCCATAAGATGGTATATATGAAATAATGCCATTTGACAGTATTATAAATTAAGAGGTCCTGGGGAGAGACCCTTAAACTTAGCGCAAAAAGATGGAATACCTGGGTAAAAAAAGGCCAGGTATTCCATTTCTTTTTAATACTTTTTCTTAATATTTATTTAGCTGGTTCCCAGTAGCAGTTCTTTGGTGAAGTAATTTTACCCTCGGTTTTTAATTTCTTCATTGCCTTATCAATTTCTTTTCTTTCTATTCCTGAAATTTCAGCTATTTGCCCTGCACTTAGAGGTTTATTTTCTTTTTTCATTGTAGATAATATCTGTTCAGCTACTTCCATTTTTTCACCTAATAAATTATTAAACGGATAAATAATACGGGGAAATATTTTAATGAAATTATTCCTATTAATCAAATCCATGAAGGGAGAAGTTTTCTTAAAATATCAATACTCTATTATTTTACCTGAATTTTTCTCAAGATCGTATTAGATTATTAAAAAGGCAGGTAATCTATGAATGATTTTGATATAATAATAATCGGAGCAGGAGCTTCTGGACTTATGGCAGCCAGAAAGTTATCTGAATCTGGAAAGAAAACTTTGGTACTGGAGGCTAGGGAGCGTTTAGGCGGAAGAATTAATACTGTAAATGAAGACGGCTTTTCTTCATATATAGAGGCCGGAGCCGAGTTTGTGCATGGAAGACTTCCACTAACAGATGCAATACTAAAAGAGGCAGAAATAGGCACCTACAATATGGAAGGAGAGACTTACCAGGTAAAGCATGGAGCAATTGTAGAGCAGGATAACTTCATAGATGATTTTTCTCTGCTTTTATCCAAAATAAAAGAACTAAAGGAAGATATGCCTTTTGCCTTATTTCTTAAAAAGTATCTAAAAGAAGATAAATATAAATCCCTAAGAGAGTCTGCCAGAATGTATGCCGAAGGTTATGATGCATCAGATATCAAAAAAGTAAGCAGTTTTGCACTTAGAGAAGAATGGATGAGTGAAGCTTCTTCTAATTCATATAGGTTAAAGGGCGGGTATGGTAAAATGATTAGTTTTCTAGCTAACAGGTCTGTTCGCTCAGGAGCAATTATATACCATTCAACTATAGTAAAAGAGATAAGATGGCAAGAAGGAAACGTTGAAGTAATATGCAGCAAAGATAAAATCTTTAGAGCAAAAAAAGTAATAATTACTATACCCCTCGGAGTTTTGCAATTAAAGCCAGGCAGTCCAGGCTCTATTACTTTCACTCCGGAAATATCCGATACATATAATTCTTTGCAGCACCTGGGATACGGGACCGTAATAAAAATATTTTTAGAATTTAAGGATCCTTTCTGGGAAGGGAGTACCTCCTTTAAGGGAAAGGTGCGGAAAATGCCTGAACTTGATTTTGTCTTGTCTGATGCACTTATTCCCACATGGTGGACACAAATGCAGGGGAATAGGAATCTGCTTACAGGCTGGCTTGCAGGACCAATGGCAAATAAATTTCAAAATGAAGATGAAGAAACTCTTATATTAAAGTCTCTAGAGTCACTTTCCTATATTTTTGGTACAAAGCAGTCATTCCTGCTTGATCATCTTATTGCAAAGAAAGAAGTAAACTGGGCTACTGATCCTTTTGCACTAGGAGCTTATTCATATGCAACAGTTGAATCAAAGGAAGCTTTGAAAAAGCTAACAAAACCTATCAAAGATACAATTTACTTTGCCGGAGAGGCTTTCTATGAAGGAGCAGCAATGGGCACGGTTGAAGCTGCACTCTCCAGCGCTCTTAATACAGTAAAAGAAATCTAAAAGAAAGAAATTTCATATTACATTAAAACCATTATCTTTCCAAAGGTTGGTTCCCCCTGGTCAAAATCGATCTTATAGAAATAGACCCCGTTTGGGACAAAATCTCCTCTTTCATTTTTCCCATCCCAAAGATCTATAACACTATCATCCTGCAGGGAATTTTCCTGAGAATTGCCAGTAGTGACAAAATTACCTCTTTCTTCATTTTGAATTACAGTTCTAACGAGATTCATACCAAAGTCAAATATTCTGATAGTAACATTGGCTCTTCTTCCACCTGTTGAATATTTTATGTTTACTTTTGTTTCATCAGGATGGAATGGATTTGGGAATGCATAAGAACTGTTTTTTGAAGGAAGTGGCTGGCTTGCCATGAATATCTTCCAAGGACCATTCCACATTGCTCCTGTTTCACTAAGCCTTGCAAGGCCAAATTTTGAGCCAAGCCATATGTCATCTTTCTGTGATGCAGCACAGGTAAAGTAATTTGTTGTAATTGAAAGACCTGCCTGCCTGTCAATTATTTTATCTGGTGAAAGCCATGACTTTCCCATGTTACTGGATCTAAAGGCCCCATTTTCTGTCGTGACTATTACATCCTCTCCCTTAAAGCCAAATCCAGTTGGTCTCTCTCCTTCTAAAACAGTTGTCCATGATTCACCGCCATTACTAGAAAAACTCACGGCATAAAATTCCGTACTGCCTGTAGCCTTCCACGAAGAAGCATACAAAGTATTTGTAACTGGATTATATTTTAGACAGTTTACGAAATTTCCGCTTATAGGGTTTGATTGGTTAAGGTGATTGAATTTTCTCCAGCTTATTCCGCCATCTGTAGTTTTATTAACCCCGCCTGCTGTTCCCACATAGAATGTCAGGCTGTCGACTGCGGCAATAGAAAAAGCACGATAGTTCAGGTTTTGACTAGCCACTGTGAAGTCAAGTTTCTCTTCAGGAGATATCATATCAAGGTTATCCGGAGGCAGAACAACCCTTTGCCATGATTTACCCATATCGGAGCTTTTTCTTAGTCCTCCTCCCCATGAAGCAATCCAGATCACATTATTTATTATTGCTATGTCATAGGTCAAATTTTCAATATCTGTATGGACTGGAACGGCAGGCAGATTGTTTTTCCCATACAGAATTACAGTATCACTTAGCATATCACTAGGCTGATCGATACTTATCCAGTTAGCACCTTTATCTGTTGAGTATTTAAGTCCACCTCCAGCAGTCTGCATTACTCCAAACTTTTCAATGCTTTTAACAAAGGATGTCCAAATTACGCCATTTGAATAAGCTACAGTTTGCACGGACTCTATATCAAGCGAGGTAAGGTTAAAAAAATTAGTCCAAGAGTTGCCTCTATCTGTAGTACGGCTTAGTCCAGAACCTGCAACGACAAAAACAGTATCGCCGACAGTTAAAATACTTCCTATATAATTCCCCTGCGGAGAGCTATCGGAGTTTTTTTTAAGTAATTCATTTTTATCAAGTCTAAAGGCAGAAGCAAAAGGCTGAGCAGTCACTTTAATAGAAATAATGATGATCAACAAAAGAAGTCTGAAAGATGTGCAGCTTTCAAGTAGTGAAGGGATCATTTTTGTACTCCATTTAAGTAAGAATTGTTTTAAGAATAAATAGAGTAAAAAATTTCGATAGGGCTCCCAGGAATAGTAGAATTATTTATTGTACGTTCAATTTAGTAATTAGCAAATAAAAAGACAAAAAGAATTTGAGGCAATAAAGAAATTCAATAGTCAATAAATTTGGTGCTTGATAGTTAGCAGGATAAATGATACATAAAATCATCGGGTTAAAGACAATAGATAATACGATTGATAAATATATTCATTTTTTTGCGCAGCGAAAGGAGAGCCAGTAAAATGATATTTAATAATCTGGAAGGTCATGAAACAGATCTAAAACAGGATATAATTGATAGTTTTAAGATGCGCCTTAAAGGGGCGGTATATACCCCAACTGATACGCCTGGATATGAAGAGTCGTGCAAAGTCTGGAACGCAATGATAGAAAAAAAGCCTGCCTTAATTGTACGCTGCCTTGGTACAGCAGATGTTATAGCTTGTGTTCAGTTTGCGCGAGATAATAATATTCTCATGTCTATAAAAGGAGGCGGTCATAACATTGCAGGGCTTGCCGCCTCAGATGGAGCACTAATGATTGATATGTCGCTTATGAGAGGCGTATGGGTAGATCCGCACAATAGAATTGCCCATGCACAGGCCGGTTGCCAGTTAGCTGATCTGGATCGTGAGACACAGCTTTACGGACTAGCTACTGTACTGGGATTTGTTTCACAAACCGGTATTGCAGGACTTACACTAGGTGGTGGTTTTGGATATCTTACCAGGCGTTGGGGATGGACAGCAGACAATGTTTCCAGAATGAGCCTAGTAACAGCAGAAGGGCAAATAGTGCAAGCCAGCAATAATGAGAACCAGGACCTTTTCTGGGCTCTTCGGGGAGGCGGAGGAAACTTTGGAGTAGTAACTGACATTGAATATATGCTTTATCATGTGGGGCCTGAAGTAATTGGTGGTGTAGTAGCCTGGCCTGCAGTCGAAGCACCAAAAATACTAGAATTATACAGAAAACTAATTAAGGAAGCTCCTTTTGAACTTACACTAGTTGCTCTAATGCGGCCTGCGCCACCGGCCCCCTGGCTTCCAAAGGAGATACATGGGAAACCTATTGTAGCATTACTTGCCTGCTATAGTGGAAAGCCTGAAGATGGGGAAAAAGTTGTAGCACCTATCAAATCCTTCGGGAAACCGATAGGAGATATACTAATAAGAAGGCCATATACACAAATGCAGTCACTCTTAGATGCCACACAGCCAAAAGGGCGCCGCTATTACTGGAAGAGTGAATATCTTTCTAGTATTGAACCAGCATTTTGCGATAAGGTCATAGAACATGCTTCAAAGATACAATCACCACATTCTGCAGTAGTACTATTTCCAATTGATGGAGCATTAAACAGGCTAAAAGATGAGCATTCTCCTGTAGGAAACAGAAATGCCAAGTATGTACTGAACGTAACAGGTTCTTGGGAGCAGCCCTCTGATGATCGGGCCAATATCGAATGGGTACGTAATACCTGGAATGATCTTAAAGCATTCTCGACAGGAGGGACTTATATAAACTTTCTAACGGAAGATGAAGGTCCTGAGCGTAACAAGGCGGCTTTTGGCAAAGCCATTGAAAGGTTAGGACAGATAAAGTCAAAGTGGGATCCAAAGAATATGTTCCGCATAAACCGGAATATTAGACCTGCTTAAGAGAGAAAGTAACAGATAGCAAGTAAAATTCATTTCCACTCTGTATCAAAAGAAATTTAAGAAAGAAGTTTAAGTTGACACAGAGTGGAAATATTCAAAAAAAAAAGTTATTTCTTTGCTCCTGCTTTCTGCAATACTTTTACGATCTCATCATAACCGGCTGCTTTAGCCTGAGCAAGGGGAGTTGCCCCACCTGAGGCAAGGTTTACATCAGCTCCATGACTTATAAGAGTTTTGACAATTCTAGTCCTTTCAGGATCGAAATTTGCTTGATTATCCTTCGGCAAATTTTTTATTTCGGGAAGCTCATTTCCTGATTGTTTCATATACTTTTGCAAAGCATTCAGGTTTTTCATAGTAAGTCCTTCATAGCCTATTGCGTAACACATAGCCGTAACTCTTACTAAGTCATTTGATTTCTTGTTTATGTTTTTAACATTTGGAAGTAGTATCTCCACTAATTCTTGTGAAGCTGCTTCGCAGGCATCCATAAGGGGTGTTGTTTTAGCTTCAATATCGACTTTGGATCCTTTACTTATCAGATAGCTAATAATATCAAGTGCCAGTTTTTCTTTGGGCTTTCCTGTTACGGCAATTAAGGTTTTTACAGCAACAGCAAGAGCATTCTCGGACATATTATTTACATCGTTTACATCAGATCCGTTTTCAACAAGGAATTTTATAATTTCAAGTCTTCTCTTATAAGAGGTAAGATCATCCATATTATTATCTGAAATAAAAGCTATTGCGAAATTTGCAGCCTCCATTAGCGGAGTATTACCCTGGTCATTCTTTAGTGAGACCTCAGCCCCATCTTGTAATGCCATCTTTACTGCTTGTATGTCCCCTTGTCTAATAGCAAGAGTAAGCCTTCCGTCAGCAGCCAGGTAATTTTCCGGATGGTCATCGGAGTTTTTCAGATCAGCCTGGGTTATTTGATGTTTTGCTTTTGATTTAACAGAAACTTTTTTCCCACTTAATGCATCAACAAGAGTCTTTGAACCTGATTGCTCTGCAAAGGCTATAGCTGTCTCATCATTTACATTTTTGTTATACGGGTCGACTCCCTTACTAAGAAAAAGTTTAATAAGCTCAATTTTATCCGAAGTTTGCACTGTCGAGGGATCACCCTTTATAATCCAGTACAAGGCGTTATTACCTTCTTCATCTTTTGCTCGAGGATTAGCGCCTTTTTGAATTAAGAGCCCGGCAGTTTTGACAAATCCATTCATAGCCGCATAGAGAAGAGGCGTAGCAGTTGCATACATATTAACATTGGCTACAGTCTCAGTCTTTGCTCCTTTTGAGATCAGAAGCTCTACAAGTTCGGCACGTTTCTCATCTGCAATAAGTCCACTCGAGCAAGCAATAAAAAGAGGTGTCTGGCCCTGTTTATCTTTTACATTTACTTTTGCCCCATTATCGAGCAAAAGCTTTATCATATCTGTATTAAACTTATCTGCTTGAAAGAAGGAAAAGGTCAGAGCATTAAAGATTACAGTTTCTCCTGCTTCATTTACGGCATTAACATCGGCACCGTTTCTTATTGCATCTCTAGCTGCCTGCAGGTTATTCTCGAGCAAGGCACCAGCAAGCAGCTCATTTGGGCCGCCATACTGCTGGGCACTTGTAGTATTGGCAAAAAAGATAAATTGTACAAGAAACATTACTAAAAGGTATTGTAGTTTTTTCATTTTTCTCACATTTTGGTTATATTTTGCAAAATGAATGGGAAATAAATCTAGTCCAGATTGTGTTTACAAACTTAACGATTCATATTTGTTTTGTAAATATGACATCCAACTCATAAAAGTAAACTCTTTTGAAGCAGACTCCTTAAAGCAAAAGATAAGCAATTCTAAATCCTCAACTTATCAACCTTTCTGTATGTATGGGGGAATTCACATTCCCTAATTTTTTTAGATAATTTATTAACCAAAAAGAACAAGAGTTGAAAAAAATTTTACAAAAATGAAAATTTTTCACAATTTTTTCCGACAAGGACTATTTTATTACTATTCTATGCATATATAAAATATGTGTTTGTACATGGCTGTCATTACTAGTTTACTAGGGAAATATTACAGGGGTTATTTTATTTACCAAAATATAAACATTGTTATGGGGAGATCATTAACAGATGAGTAGCATAATTAAATCCAGCTGGTATTCAAATCTTTCGATTAAGAAAAAGCTTTTTCTTTCTACTATAGTCCTAAGTATAATAGTCATTTTTATCTATTCGGCACTCCTGTTATTTAGTAAAGAACAGGACTTTGACGAAGCACTAAAAGACAAACTTATTTCCGGAGCTTTCGCCGTTCATTTAGTCTTAGGCGATGATTTTCATAGCAGGATTACTTCTGATACTTCCGTTTCTGCTACGGATCATTTAAGGAATATCTACCGCCTGAATGAGATTGCTGAAAGCAGAGGTTTTAAATATGTATATACAATGCTCCTTGACAATGGGAAGCTGCATTTTAGTGGCACAAGTGCAACCAAAGAGGAGCTTGATAAATCGAGTTATTCTCCTTTTTTAGAAGAGTACAAGGATGCCCCGGTTGAAGCGCTTGAGGCATTTAAGACAAAAGAAGTAAAATTTGCTGAATACTCAGATAAATATGGCAATTTCAGGTCAGTTTTTCTTCCTTTTACTACGCCAAATGGGAAAGTATATGTAGTCGGTGCAGATATTTCCACTGATGTAATAAGTGCTGCAATCCACAAACTGGTTCTTCAGGTTATAGCAACCAGTGTCATACTTCTTTTACTCGTTATGTTCTTTATAAATCTTCTAGCTAAGCATATCTCAGAGCCAGTGCTAATACTTGCTGAGACTGCCAAGAAGATCACACATAAAGATTATAATGTCTTCTTCAAGTCAAAATATAAAGATGAAACAGGAATTTTAGCTGAAGCTTTAGATACAATGGTTGGCAGCGTAAAGGAAAACATAAGAAATTTAGAAGAAGAAAAAAGAAGTGTTGAACTTAAGGTTGAAGAAGCCATAAAAGATTCAGAAGAGCAGAACAAGTATCTAAAAAAGTCAATTGATACAATGCTTGAGGCCATGGATAAGTTTGCAAGTGGAAATCTTGATGTTACAATTGAAGCTGAACGGGAAGATATGATAGGAAAGCTTTTCTCGGAATTCAACCACGTTGTAAGGCGCATTGCTGAACTTATAAGTGATGTAAAGGAATCTGTGCAGGAAACGGCAAGTGCTGCAAATCAGATTGCCGGATCATCAGAACAGATAGCCAAAGGAGCACAGGAGCAATCACAGGAGACAACCGAAGTAGCTAATGCCGCTGAAGAACTTTCAACTATTATTTTAAAGGTAACACAGGGAGCTAATTCAGCAGCGGACGTTTTGAACAATGCAAAAGAAAAGGCTATAGAAGGTGGAGAAATAATAAAAAAGACAATAGAGGGGATGAACCAGATATCATCGGTAGTAACAAAAGCATCAAAAACCGTAGAAGATCTAGGAGCCAACAGCAACCAGATTGGAGAGATCATCCGTGTTATAGATGATATTGCAGATCAGACAAATCTTCTTGCACTAAACGCCGCAATCGAGGCAGCCCGTGCTGGCGAGCAGGGACGTGGTTTTGCTGTTGTTGCTGATGAGGTAAGAAAACTTGCCGAAAGAACCATTAAAGCTACAAAAGAAATAGCAGATATGATAACTAAGATACAAAGCAGTACGATAGACGCTGTAAAAGCAATAAGGACAGGAACAGAAGAAGTAGAAAAGGAAAAAGCAGATGTTTACAAATCCGGAGAATCATTAAAGCAGATAATCCAGAGTGTTAATAAATCCTCAGAGGTTGCATCAATTGCTATGGGTTTTTATGAAGAAATGTCAGCAAATGCAGTTCAGATAAGCAAGAATATGGAAGCAATTGCATCTGTCACACAGGAATCAGCAGCAGGAGCTGAACAGACGGCACATGCTGCAGCGGACCTGCTAAACCTAACAGAAAGCCTTCAAAAGTCTATGGGAATATTTAAGCTAAATAGTAAGATGAGCAGATCAAACCAAATCAGTAAATCTATTATTGGTAAGAGCTTTATCACTAATTAGGACAATATATTTTTAAAAGTAGCAAAGCGGAGCATTCTTTGTTCCGCTTTACTATTTAACACTTACATTAAGTACAACTGTTACAATTTTCCTGCAAGAGCAAGAGCTATAAAGAGTCCTAAAATTATTACTATAGGAATAGCAAGTATTGTAACCATAATAATCTTGCCCTGCTTTGTTGCAAGATTTACAGTACTTCCCACACCCACGGGTTTATCGACAACGGCCCTTTCATCCTCAGGATTGTAGTAGAAAATCAAATTCAGGATCACATCTTTCAATTTCGTAATTATGTAGCCTTTAGATAAAGCAAGATATTTCATAAAAAGGCTTATAAAATAAAAAATAACTATAAAGTTTAGAGCAAGAAAAACAAGCGGATTTGTCTTTAGCATCATCTGAGAGAATATCATAACGGGAAAAACAGCAATGATGGCAAGTTTAGTTAATCCTAAATACATTATTGCGATCTTCAGAAATGAATTTGACGTCTCCTTAGAAATATTAGTACGCTTCAGGCGAATGGGAGTATCAGATTCATTAAATAGTACTTCGGGAGTTACTGAATAAAAGAAAATAATTGACAAGACTAAATAAACAAGGATCTGCACTATAATAGCACTTATATTTTTCTGCAAGGCATTATGAGAGATCACAAAAAAGATCTCAGCTATTATCAGAAAAATAGTAAATACTTCCACCCACCAGTTAAATTTCTTATAATCATTTTGTTCCATATGTGTACCCAGATGCTATTTATTAAAGAACTAATTATCAGAATTTCCCTTTGAATAAATTTGAAAGTAAAAACAATGGGTTATAACATTAAAGAATATTTTTAAATTAACAGAGGTGTTTTTAATCTCTCTTCTTTCAATTTTATCACTGCATCAGCCAGTTCATCTGCCCCGTCTCTTATTACGTCACAGATAGGAAGAGAAAGCAGATCTTTCATTTTTTCTTTTTCTATTTCAGCCTCCTGTTTAGAAAACCGCCTGCTGTTAAGAGCCAAGGCAATTACTTTAGAGGGATGCATTACCGAGGAAACGGATTCATAAAGATTTATTACATTTTGAAGTGAAGGGATCTTTATATTATCCATTCCGTGTATATACTGTCGTCCCATCTCATAACACATTATCATTCCGTGAGGCATACAGCCGTGCAGAAGGCCAAGAGTTACAGAAGAATATCTTGGGTGAACAAGGCTTCCCTGTCCTTCAATATTGATTATTTCGTGGTGCTGATTCATGAGCACCAATTTCTCAGCCGCGCCATTAATAAAGTCACCAACTACAGCATCCATAGGTATCCCATCACCTTCGATCAAGATACCAGTTTGTCCGGTAGCAACAAATTTTGCGTCATATCCACGCTTAAGGAGAGCTTTATTTAATTCAAGGCTAACGATCATCTTGCCTAAACTGCAGTCATTACCTACAGTATGTATTCTAAGACAATTTTCATTAATACCTTTGCGGTTAACCACCTGGTGCTCAGCGTTTTTACGTATATCCAAAAGTTTAACATTATTTTCCTTAGCGCAGGAGGTGATCTGCGGGTCATCAGAGAGGAAATCGTGCAATCCGCAAATTACATTTAATTTTCTTTTAATAGCCTGGAGGATTATATCTTTATAGCTTTCAGGAAGCTTTCCCCCTGGAGTTGCAACTCCAATAAGCAAAGTATCTGGGTCATTTATTTCATCAAAAGAACCAACAACGGGGATATCACCTACGCCTAAGAGCTCAATACTAGTTTTTCCGGCCTGGGTTCTATCAAAAATAGCGACAACTTCCTCTGGTTTATAATAGATAAGGTTGCGGGCAGTTTTTCCATGATGGGGGTTAGTAAAACCCTCAGATAAGATAACAATTCTTCTGTGCATAGTTTTAGGGGATCCATATTGTTAGAGAATTATTTTATCGACACAGAAAAATTAATAAAGTATTTTGAAATCTACTTTTTATTTTTAAATAAAAATGTTTTGTCAAAGTTACTCAAAAAAGCAGATGCAACACCGTTTGTCCAACCAAATCCATCTTGAAGTGGATATTCGCCACCTCCGGCAAAAAGGTTCAGGTCGATGACATTATATTTCTCAAGCATTTTCCCAGTTCTTTTAAATACAGTTTCATTTAGTTTTAGCCACCTTTGCCTTATATTGTCTGCCAGAGAATTAAAGCCATATTCTCTAAGTCCCTTTACAGCTATCCACTGCAGAGGCGGCCACCCATTTGGGGCATCCCACTGCTGTTTTGTCTGTGTAAGAGTTGTAACTAATCCACCGGGCTTCAGGAATTTTTGTTCGACTACTTTTGAAACGCTGGATGCCTGCTCCTTTTTGGCAATTCCAAAATAAAGAGGATAAAGTGCTGCCAGGGAATAAACTCCAGTATTAGAGCCTGTCTTCCAATTGTAATCAAAAAAGTATCCCTTATTCTCATCCCAAAAGATTTTATTTATTAGGTCCGCTCTTAAAGAAGCTTTCTTTTCATATAGGTCAGATTGCTTATCATTGCCATTTAACTTATAAAAAAAGGAGAGTCTGTTTTCCAGGAAATAAAGCAGGCAATTTAAGTCAATAGGAATAATATCAGTAGTTTGTATTGTAAGGAGAGTTTTTCCATCTTTAAACCATCTACTTGAAAAATCCCAGCCTGATTCTGCTGCAGCTCTAATGTTTCTTAGCATTTCAGGGCGCATTGAGTTATGAACTTTATCAGAGAGCTCATAGTCTGCCTTAAATGATTCTTCGCGGGGTTTATCATCAAAATCATAATAGCGGTTTAGCACCTGACCGTCATTAAGCATTACAGTTCTTTCTGAAGCTTTTCCATTTTGAGAAGCTTTTATATTTTGAGAATTCATTTCTTTTGAGAGAGCATTAAGTCCATTCATCCAAAAATCATATTCTCTCTGCATCTGGCTTAAATACTTAAGTCCCCATTTGAAATCATTTTTATAGCGGCAAATAATATCTACCATTAAAGCAAAGAAAGGCGGTTGTGAGCGTGTAAGATAATAGATCCTGTTTCCGTTGGGAATCATTTTATATTGGTCCAAAAGGTAAGCAAAGTTAGCCACCATATTTTCGGCCTCATTTATTTTCTTGTCAGAAAGAAGTCCCAGAATAGTAAAGAAGCTATCCCAGTAATAGATTTCCCTGAAACGTCCACCTGGAACTATATACGGATGTTTTAATGGAATCAGTGTGCTGGAGGAAGTGGAATTTCCCAAAGTATCTGGTTTTCTTAAAAGATACTTCCAAAGGCTTTCAATATGAGCATCCATTGACTGCCCCTTTGGGAGCTTAATTGTATCAGTAGCCTGTTCAGATGGTATCTTAAAATTTGAGAAGACAAATTGTTCAAGGTTAAAGTCAGGAAGTATTTTAACTGAATCATAGAGGCTGCGTATATAGTTCTGCTCTTTTTCGGGAACAGCATCTACAAATGTTTTGGAATCTTTGAAAATCCCTGAAAGCTGAACACTTTCAAACAAGCTACCCGAGAGCTGAATATACTTACCCTTTAAGTTTTTATAGTTTTCGTATTCTTGAGGATGTAGATCCTGGGTAAGTGAAAACAAAAGAGAAACGATCATAATGATAATTTTTTTCATAGAATTGTGCCTTCAAATCTAATAAAAATTATCCAACTATTCAGATAGAAACAAGGCTATATAAACGAATTCTGGGACGGGGGGACTAAAGGGACTAGGGGCGTCGGGACGATGGAGAGGGTGGGAATGGGGGAAAAGGGGATTATTAATAATTTGTATAACATATATTTTTTGCACAGTGTGATCTTAGCAAAAACAATTTTATTTTATTTGGATATAGTTTTCTTAAATTTCGTTCATATATAAACTATACTTCCGGAGCATAAGTGAGATACCATAATATTTTTCTTTTTTCTTTGGCAGCTGTTTTACTTACCTCTTTTAAGACTTT